>CAIODE010000100.1 GCA_903856875.1 uncultured Burkholderiales bacterium | reverse complement strand
TTGAAATCGCTTTTGCAATTACTTGCGCATGACCTTTTCTGAAGGCGTGAGTGCCTCGATGTAAGCGGGGCGAGAGAAGATGCGCTCGGCATACTTGAGCAAGGGTGCTGCATTTTTGCTCAGGTCAATGCCGTAAAAGTCGAGGCGCCATAGCAGAGGTGCAATGGCCACATCGAGCATGGAGAAATTGTCTCCCAGCATGAACTTGTTCTTCAAGAACACAGGGGCCAATTGGGTCAAGCGATCGCGAATGTGCGAGCGGGCTTTTTCTAATGCTTTGTCGTTGCCCTTTAGCGTGCGGTTTTCCAATGTGGCCACATGTGCGAACAATTCTTTTTCGAAGTTGAGCAAAAACAGGCGCACACGTGCGCGGTCAACTGGGTCGCCGGGCATGAGTTGGGGGTGCGGAAAACGCTCATCAATGTATTCATTGATGATGTTGGATTCGTACAAAATCAAATCACGTTCCACCAAAATCGGTACTTGGCCATAGGGGTTCATGACGTTGATGTCTTCTGGCTTGTTGTAGAGATCGACATCGCGAATTTCAAAGTCCATGCCTTTCTCAAACAGCACAAAGCGGCAACGGTGAGAGAAAGGGCAGGTTGTTCCTGAATAAAGCACCATCATGGTGAAGGCTCCTAAAAATTAAAAAGAGTGGGAAGCCACCGGGTTGGCGGGCCTGCCCACTCCATCAATTCGGGCCGAAGCCCGAATCATGAGTTGTTACTTGATATCTTTCCAGTAAGCAGCGTTCAAGCGCCATGCAATGAAAGTGAAGAACGTCAAGAAGATCAATACCCAAACGCCAATGCGCACACGGGTATTTTGCACAGGCTCAGACATCCATTGCAAGTAGTTGACCAAATCACCCACGGCTTGGTCGTACTGCAAAGGTGTCAAAGTACCTGGCTTGACTGTTTTCCAGCCTGTGAAAATTTGCGTCGTGTGGCCGTGCTCCTGACGCTCTTCATAGACTGGCATGCGCTCGCCTTGCAACTCCCAAAATGGGTTTGGCATGCCCACATTGGGAAAAGCCAAATTGTTCCAGCCAGTAGGCTTGGCCTCATCGCGGTAGTAGGTACGCAGGTAGGTGTAGATATAGTCTGCACCGCTACCGCCATGGCCAGAACGTGAACGGGCCACCAAGGTAAGGTCGGGCGGTACAGCGCCAAACCAGTCTTTGGCTTGCTTAGGATCAATGTTGGACTTCATGGTATCGCCAATTTTGTCGGTGGCGAACAAAAGGTTGTCTTTGATTTGCTGGTTGGTCAACCCAATGTCTTGCAAGCGGTTGTAACGCATGAAGGCTGCAGAGTGGCAGTTCAGGCAATAGTTCACGAACAGCTTGGCACCATTTTGCAAAGAGGCCAAGTCGTTGGTTTTAACGGGTGCTTTGTCCCAAGCTATGCCATTGCCGCCGGACGCTTGGGCGCCTGAAAAAGCGGCCAAGGCCACGCACACAGTCAGTACAAATTTTTGCATTGTTTTCATTTTCAAGTCTTCCTGAGCTTAGTGCGCAACAAAAACTACGCGGTCAGGTACAGGCTTGGGCGTGCCCATCTTGCTCCAAATGGGCATCAATAAAAAGAAGCCAAAGTAGAACAAGGTACCCACTTGAGATACACGCTCACCAAGAGGTGATGGCGGTTGCACACCCAAGTAACCCAAAATAAAGAAGTCAATGACAAACACGGCGTACACGTACTTGTGCCAGTCGGGACGGTATCGAATGGACTTGACCGGGCTGTAATCAAGCCAAGGCAAAAAGAACATGATGACGACCGCGCCACCCATGACCACAACGCCCCAAAACTTGGCATCGATGGCCAGCATGAGGGCAGACAACAGCACGGCACTGCCAATGACAGCGCCTTTCAAGATGCTGGGCAATTTGCCTTTGATGACGCCAAAGAAGGCGCCGCCAATGACGCAGGCAATGAGGACATACATCATCTCGCCGGTGATGGCGCGCAGCATGGAGTAGTAAGGTGTGAAGTACCAAACAGGGGCAATGTGCAAAGGTGTCTTGAGGGGATCGGCTGGGATGAAGTTGTTGTACTCCAAAAAGTAGCCGCCAAACTCAGGCGCGAAAAACACGATGGCCGTGAACACCATCAGAAAAATGCTGACAGAGAAGATGTCGTGCACGGTGTAGTAAGGGTGGAACGGAATGCCATCCAAGGGGTGGCCATGGGCATCTTTGGGCGCACCGGGCGCCTTAATTTCAACGCCATCTGGATTGTTCGAACCCACTTCGTGCAAGGCAATGATGTGCGCCACCACCAAGCCCAACAGAACCAAAGGCACTGCAATGACGTGGAAGCTGAAGAATCGATTCAATGTGGCATCGCCCACCACAAAGTCGCCGCGAATGAGCAAAGCCAAATCGGGGCCAATGAAGGGGATGGCAGAGAACAAGTTCACGATCACCTGCGCGCCCCAATAGGACATTTGGCCCCAAGGCAACAAGTAGCCCATGAAGGCTTCGGCCATGAGGCACAAGAAGATGGCACAGCCAAAAATCCAGACCAATTCACGTGGCTTGCGATAGCTTCCATACATGAGGCCGCGGAACATGTGCAAGTAAACCACGATGAAGAACGCAGATGCGCCAGTGGAGTGCATGTAGCGAATGAGCCAACCCCAGGGCACATCGCGCATGATGTATTCCACAGAGGCAAACGCCATGTTGGCATCGGGTTTGTAATGCATCACCAAGAAAATGCCAGTGACGATTTGGATCACAAGCACCAGCAATGACAAAGCGCCAAACACATACCAAATGTTCAAATTTTTGGATGCGTAATACTCGCTCATGTGCGCTTTGAACAACTCGGTTGCTGGGAAGCGGTTGTCGACCCAGTTCATGAGCTTTTCGCCTGCAGAGGCGTTGGGAGAAATTTCCTTGAATTCAGCCATGATGGTATGCCTCAAGCCTTCTTGTCTTCACCGATCAGCAATTTGCTGTCGGACAGGTACATGTGGGGTGGCACTTCCAAGTTGTCGGGAGCGGGCTTGTTTTTGAACACGCGGCCGGCCAAGTCAAAGGTAGAACCGTGGCAAGCGCACAAGAAACCGCCTTGCCAATCGTCTGGCAAAGAAGGTTGAGCGCCTGATTGAAATTTGTCGCCTGGCGAGCAACCCAAATGGGTGCAAATGCCAACCGCCACCATGAACTCGGGCTTGATAGAGCGGTGTGCGTTTTTAGCGTATTCGGGCGTTGGGTAAGCTTGGCGATTAGACGCTGGATCGGCCAATTGACCATCCAACTTCTTCAAGGCTTCCAATTGTTCTGTTGTGCGGCGCATGATCCAAACTGGCTTGCCGCGCCATTCAACAGTGAGTTTCTCACCGGGTTTGACTTCAGAAATATCAACTTCAACGGCAGCACCTGCGGCTTTAGCGCGCTCGGAAGGCTGGAAAGTGCTGATGAAGGGGGTGGCGACGAAGCCTGCGCCTACGGCGCCAGCACAGGTTGAAGCAATTAGCCACGTCCTTTTGCTGCTGTCGACTGGGGTATCACTCATGAAAATCCTCTAGCGAATCGGTATCAGGGTTAACCGCAGATTGTAGCCGACTGCGGGGGGCCATTTCTAGACCCTGCACCGACTCAGGGAATCAATTGGCGCGCCATTCGGATGGCAGCGACCATGCTGGAAGGATCAGCCAGGCCCTGCCCCGAAATGTCAAAAGCCGTACCGTGATCGGGGCTGGTTCGCACCAAAGGCAAACCGAGTGTGACATTGACACCTTGCTCTAGGCCCATGTATTTAACGGGAATCAGACCTTGGTCGTGGTACATGGCCAAAACCACATCGAATTCAGCATGAACTCCCTGTTTTTGACGAGCACGCATGAAAACGGTATCTGGCGCAAAAGGCCCAAGGGCCAAAATGCCCTCAGATCGCGCTTGAGCCATGGCTGGCTCAATGATTTCAATTTCTTCACGGCCAAACAAGCCACCCTCACCAGCGTGCGGATTGAGTCCAGCCACACCAATTTTGGGTGCTCGTCCCAACAACATACTGAGCGACTGATGGGCAATGCGCAAGCTTTCAAGCACATTGACATAAGTCACAGCCTCAAGCGCTTGGCGCAAGGAAACGTGAATGCTCACTAACACGACTCGCAACTCATCGTTGGCCAACATCATTCGCACGGGCATGTCAGCCAAGGGAACGCCAGCGTAATTTGCAGCCTCGAACTGCAGCAACTCGGTATGACCAGGAAACTGATTGAAGGGAGGACCTGCTTCAGCAAGTGCTTCTTTGTGCAGGGGCGCAGTGACCATGGCGGCAATGTCTTTGCGAAGTGCTGCCTGCGCCGCCCACACCACACATTGGCCTGCAAATTGACCGGCCTCCGCATGTATTTTCCCGTAAGGCAGTTCTGAATCCAATGTGGCAACTTGCAAAACAGGGATAACGCCCAAAGGCAAGTTCAGCGCTTGCGTTGGCTTTTGAATCACTTGCAGCTTGAGTTGACGCCCTTGAGGATCAAGCAAGTTGACTGCTTTTTGCATCACCTGCAAATCGCCAGCCACAAAACAAGCCTGCGTCACAGCCACGGCTTGGGGCGACAACGCATCGTTCAAAAATGCACGCGCAATGATTTCAGGGCCAATGCCGCAAGGATCTCCTGGCGTGATAGCGATGGGGGACAAGGTCGACATAAATGGTGGTGGTTTAGAGCATCTGTAAATGATCGGCTTGAAATCAAACGTGTCTGTCTCAATTTCAAACAGAGTCTATTGTGATTCAACTCTCAAGGAATGCGTTAAATTCAAGTTCAGGCCACAATGCGGATCATGAAAAGAATTTGGCTTGTGTTTTCCCAATCGGTGACGGTGCTCTTGGCCGCTTGGTTTGTCGTCGCCACCCTCCAGCCTGGTTGGCTGAAGGGCGAGAGAAGCGGCAAGACGCTTGCTCTGACTCAAGCCCGCATGGAGGGCCGTCAAGATGCGATGCCAGGGGGCAGTTTCAGACAAGCGGCTCAAAAAGCAGCGCCAGCCGTTGTCAGCATCAATGTTCAGCAAAAGGCCAGAAGCAAAGCGCGGCGTGCTGATCCTTGGTTCCGTTTTTTTGAAGAACCTGAAGATGAGTCAACTGGCGGCGGCATGGGAAGTGGTGTGATTGTGAGTTCAGAGGGCTATATCCTGACCAACCACCATGTCATTGAAGGGGCAGAAGCCATCGAAGTTGTCCTGAACGATGGCCGAACCACCATGGCCAAAGTGATTGGCACAGATTCTGAAACGGATCTGGCTTTGCTGAAAATTGACTTGCCCAAGCTGCCCACCATTGTGCTGGGCCAAATGGAAAGCCTGCAAGTGGGCGACGCCGTATTGGCCATTGGCAATCCTTTTGGTGTGGGGCAAACCGTCACCTCGGGCATTGTGAGTGCCTTGGGGCGCAAGCAGTTGGGCATCAACACCTTTGAAAATTTCATTCAAACCGATGCGGCCATCAATCCCGGCAATTCTGGGGGTGCTTTGGTTGATGCCAATGGTTTGCTCATGGGCATTAACACGGCCATTTACTCGCGCTCTGGGGGCAACATGGGCATTGGCTTTGCGGTGCCCGTTTCCACGGCCACGCAGATCATGGCCTCTCTTATCAAAGATGGCAAAGTAACCCGGGGCTGGATAGGCGTTGAGCCGCGTCCATTGACTGCTGAAATTGCCGAAAGCTTTGGCATTGTCAAGGAAAAATCCACAGGTGCATTGCCACAAGGTGTGCTGATCAATGGCGTTTTGCAAAACAGCCCTGCCGCCAAAGCAGGCATTCAACCAGGCGATTTGATTTTGCAAGTGGCAGGGCAAACAGTTGCTGATGTGCCTGAAATGCTCACTCGCGTTGCGGCCTTGAAACCAGGTGAAGCGGCCAGTTTGTCGGTTCAGCGCAATGGCAAATTGATTGAAATTCGGGTGACGCCGGGCACACGGCCCGTGCGCCCTTAATTCTGTACAACGCCATCAAACCAAGCCCTCAAGGGGGCGTGTCTTCTGCGGGGGCTTGCGTGTGTTTGATGAAAATTTGCGCCGCCCAAATACCCAATTCGTAAAGCAAACACATGGGTATAGCCAGTGCCAATTGAGACACCACGTCAGGGGGCGTAACGATGGCAGCAATGACAAAAGCCAAAACCACAAAGTAGCCCCGAAAGTCTTTGAGTTTTTCAATGGTGACCACATTCAAACGAGCCAAAACTACCACCGCGATGGGGACCTCAAAGGCCAAGCCAAAGGCCAAGAACATGTTCAACACAAAGCCAAGATAGGCTTCAATGTCTGGCGCTGCCGTGATGCTTTTAGGTGCAAAACTCTGAATGAATTTGAACACCTGACCAAAGACAAAGAAGTAACAAAACGCAACGCCAATGAAAAACAACAAGGTGCTGGAAATAACCAAAGGCATGACCAAGCGTTTTTCATGGGTGTACAAGCCAGGGGCAATGAAGGCCCACACTTGGTAGAGAACCACAGGCAAGGCCAACAAGAATGCCGCCATGAGCAATATTTTGAGAGGCACCATGAAAGGTGAGATGACCGAGGTGGCAATCAAGGTTGTGCCTGCAGGCAGATTGGCCACCAAGGGGGCGGCAAGCAAATCGTAAAGCTCGGCAGGTCCGGGGAAAAAGGCCAAAATGGCTGCAGCAATGCCGATGCCCGCCATGGCGCGCACCAGCCTGTCGCGCAACTCAATCAAATGCGCCACAAAAGGCTGTTCGGTGCCAGCCAGTTCGTCTTCGGACTTAGGTGTTGGATCGGACACTGAAAATTAACCTAACCTGGTGGGCCGATAGCGCGCCACTCTGGCTGCACCTGACAATGTTTTGGTTCGCACACCCGCACGCGATTTGTACCATTGAGGCACTGCGGCCTGCTTCAAACGAAACTTTTTACCAGGATGCTTGTAAACAGGCGGTGGCGGTTCCCAAGGCGTGTGAGTGGTTTCTGTGGCCAGCCCTGCTGTGGTGTCGTTCCACTGTTTTTCAAAGTCGATGGCCGTTGTCTGACGTATGCTGACGTATGCTGACGTATGCTGACGTATGCTGACGTATGCTGACGTATGCTGACGTATGCTCATTGGTATGCTGACGTATGCTGAGCGCGCTGCAGCAGCTCAAGACGCGCGCAAAGTCCGCATGCTGACGTATGCTGACGTATGCTGACGCATGCTGACGC
>CAIODE010000099.1 GCA_903856875.1 uncultured Burkholderiales bacterium | reverse complement strand
TACTTGTCGGCTGTTCGACAAGCAGGCTTGGTCGCAGAAGATGTTGAAATTCGCAAGGCCGATTTGGAAGATGTCTTTTTGGATGTAATGTCCGAGGGCAAAGCATGAACGGTTGGCGCATGTTGTTGTACAAAGAGGTGTTGCGCTTTTGGAAAGTTGCCTTCCAAACCATTGCCGCGCCCGTTTTGACTTCGGTCTTGTACATGATGATTTTTGGCCATGTCTTAGAAGACCATGTGAAGGTTTACGACAACGTGCCCTACACGGCGTTTTTGTTGCCCGGCCTCATCATGATGAGCGTCTTGCAAAATGCTTTTGCCAACAGTTCGTCCAGCTTGGTGCAAAGCAAAATCATGGGCAACATTGTTTTCTTGTTGCTCACACCCTTATCTCACTGGCACTGGTACGTGGCCTATGTGGGCTCATCTATGTTGCGCGGCTTGGCGGTGGGCTTTGGTGTCTTTGCCGTCACGGTTTGGTTTGCACCCTTGCAGTACCATGCGCCCGTTTGGATTTTGGTGTTTGCCGTTTTGTGTGCCGGCCTCTTGGGTGCCTTGGGATTGGTTGCAGGTCTTTGGTCCGAAAAATTTGACCAAATGGCTGCTTTTCAAAGTTTTGTGATCATGCCCATGACCTTCTTGTCGGGTGTTTTCTATTCCATTCATTCTTTGCCGCCGTTTTGGCAAGGCTTGAGTCATTTAAACCCTTTCTTTTACATGATTGATGGTTTCAGATACGGCTTTTTTGGCCAAAGCGATGTCTCGCCTTGGACCAGCTTGGCAGTCGTTTCTGTGGCCATGTTGGCCATCAGTACTTTGGCCATTCAATTGCTGAAATCAGGCTACAAAATCAGAGGCTGATGATTTCTTTGCTGATGACTTCTTTCTTAAGCTGAACAAAATGACTGCAGAACAAATTCAAAACATGATTGCCGCCGGGTTGCCATGCCAACACCTCACCGTGGATGGTGACGGCCGGCATTGGCAAGCTGTGGTGGTGTCAGCTCAGTTTGAGGGCCTGCGCCTCATTGCGCGCCATCAAAAGGTTTACGCCAGCTTGGGCAACAAAATGCAAAACGATGAGGTGCATGCCTTGTCAATGAAAACTTTCACGCCTGCTGAATGGACCAAAGCGCAAGCTTGATCGCCAGTCAGAATCAAAGCACACTTTCTGCTACTCAAACAAAAAAAATGGACAAACTCATCATTCGTGGCGGTTATTCTTTGAATGGCGAAATCGAAATTTCAGGCGCCAAAAATGCCGCCTTGCCCGAACTCTGTGCTGCCCTGTTAACTGATCAGGCGGTCGTGCTCCGCAATGTTCCGAAGTTGCAAGACGTCAGCACCATGCTGAAACTCATTCGCAACATGGGTGTGACTTGCCTGCATGCAGAAGACGGCAGCGTTAGTTTGGATGCCAATGCACTGAACAATCCCGAAGCGCCTTATGAAATGGTGAAAACCATGCGCGCCTCCGTGCTGGCACTTGGCCCCTTGTTAGCCCGATTCGGCAAAGCACGCGTCTCGCTGCCTGGTGGGTGCGCCATTGGCTCGCGGCCCGTCGATCAACACATCAAAGGCTTGCAGGCCATGGGCGCGAAGATCGTGGTCGAGCACGGTTACATGGTGGCGAGTTTGACCAACGGACGCACTCGCTTAAAAGGCGCACGCATTGCCACCGACATGGTGACCGTCACGGGCACTGAGAACTTTTTGATGGCAGCTGCTTTGGCCGAGGGTGAAACTGTTTTAGAAAATGCAGCGCAAGAACCAGAAATTCCTGATTTGGCCGAAATGCTCATTCAGATGGGCGCCAAGATTGAAGGCCACGGCACCAGCCGAATTCACATTCAAGGGGTTGAAAAACTCAAGGGCTGCGACCATGCTGTCGTGGCCGATCGAATTGAAGCCGGCACATTTTTATGTGCTGTGGCGGCCACTGGCGGCGATGTGGTGTTGAAGCATGCGCGTGGCGACCACCTAGATGCAGTCATTGAAAAACTGAGAGATGCTGGCGCTCAGATTGAAGTGGGTTCCAACTTTGTTCGCGTGAAAGCGCAGGGCCGGATGAAGGCCCAAAGCTTTCGCACCACCGAGTACCCTGGTTTCCCAACCGACATGCAAGCCCAGTTCATGGCTTTGAACTGCATTTCCGAAGGCACCAGCAAAGTCACTGAAACCATTTTTGAAAATCGTTTCATGCACGTCAATGAATTGGTTCGCTTGGGCGCCAACATTCAAATTGACGGTAAAGTTTCGGTGGTCCAAGGCGTTCCCCAATTGTCAGGGGCCATTGTGATGGCCACCGATTTACGGGCTTCAGCCAGTTTGGTCATTGCCGGGTTGGTGGCGGAAGGCGAAACCATCGTTGACCGCATTTACCACCTCGACCGTGGCTACGACCGCATGGAAGCGAAGCTGCGCAAAGTGGGCGCGCAAATTGAACGTTCGAAGTAATCACAGGAACTGACATGATCACCTTGGCCTTGTCCAAAGGACGAATTTTTGATGAAACGCTACCGCTCTTAAAAGCGGCGGGCATCGAAGTGCTGGAAGATCCAGAAACTTCTCGCAAACTTATTTTGCCCACCAACCAAGCGGGCGTGCAAGTGGTGTTGGTTCGCGCAACCGATGTGCCAACCTATGTGGAGTATGGTGGCGCCGATCTGGGCGTGACGGGCAAAGACACACTCATTGAACACGGCGGGCACGGTTTGTACCAACCCTTGGATTTGCAAATTGCCAAGTGCCGTATGAGCGTGGCTGTGCGTGCCGATTACGATTACGCTTCAGCTGTGAAGTCTGGTTCTCGCCTTAAAGTGGCTACCAAATACACCCTCATTGCGCGCGAATTTTTTGCGCAAAAAGGTGTTCACGTTGACCTGATCAAGCTCTATGGCAGCATGGAGTTGGCCCCACTCACAGGCTTGGCCGATGCCATTGTTGACTTGGTTTCCACGGGCAGTACCTTGAAAGCCAATCACTTGATAGAAGTCGAGCGCATCATGGACATCAGTTCAAGGCTGGTGGTGAATCAAGCCTCACTGAAATTGAAACAAGAACCTATTCGCGCCATCATTGACGCTTTTGCAAGCGCAGTGGCAGCGCGTGCTGCTGCCAAATCTTAAGATCAGTTGCGCAGTATTCTCAACAGCCCTACTTCACCACAAGAGATTAGACTCATGACCACGCTAGTCGCCAAAGCATTGCGTTTGAAAACGTCCGACACGGATTTTGAAGCCGCATTTCAAAAGCGCTTGCACTGGTCTGCCGATGACGACGCGGCCATTGAATCGCGCGTTGCCGAAATCTTGGCCGATGTGAAGCACCGTGGCGACCTCGCTGTCTTGGCCTACACGCAGCGTTTTGATGGTTTAAATGCCGACAGCATGCAGCAATTGGTGCTGACGCAAGCGGAGTTGAAAGCGGCTTTTGAATCACTGCCTGTTGCGCAAAGAGATGCACTCCAAGCTGCCGCCAAGCGAGTGCGCAGCTACCACGAGGCGCAGAAAAAAGCCTCTGGCGAAAGCTGGTCTTACAAAGACGAAGACGGCACTTTATTAGGGCAAAAGGTCACGCCTCTTGACCGTGTGGGCATTTATGTTCCAGGCGGAAAGGCCGCTTATCCTTCGTCCGTTTTGATGAACGCCATCCCTGCTCATGTGGCGGGTGTTGAAGAAATCATCATGGTGGTACCTACACCCCAAGGCGTGAAAAATGCTTTGGTGTTGGCTGCGGCTTATGTGGCGGGCGTGACCCGTGCGTTCACCATTGGCGGCGCACAGGCGGTGGCTGCATTGGCCTATGGCACCGCAACGGTTCCCAAGGTCGACAAAATAACGGGCCCTGGCAACGCCTATGTAGCCAGCGCGAAAAAGCGCGTGTTTGGCACTGTGGGCATCGACATGATTGCCGGCCCTAGCGAAATTTTGGTCTTGGCCGATGGCACGACGCCGCCTGAGTGGGTGGCCATGGATTTGTTTTCGCAAGCCGAGCACGATGAGTTGGCGCAAAGCATTTTGCTGTGCCCAGATGCCGACTACATTGACAAAGTGCAAGTGGCCATCGATCAGTTGCTGCCCACATTGCCGCGCGCAGCCATCATTGCCAAATCCATGAACGACCGCGGTGCGCTCATTCAAACTCGCAGCATGCAAGAGGCCTGTGAGATCAGCAATCGCATCGCTCCCGAGCACTTGGAAGTGTCCAGCCGCAACCCCCATGAATGGGAGCCCTTGCTCAAGCACGCGGGCGCTATTTTCTTGGGTGCATTCACCAGCGAATCTTTGGGCGAGTATTGTGCGGGGCCCAACCATGTGTTGCCCACCAGCGGCACTGCACGCTTCTCCTCACCCTTGGGTGTTTACGATTTTCAAAAGCGCTCAAGCCTCATTGAGGTGAGTGAGCGGGGCGCACAAACGCTGGGCAAAATTGCTGCGGAGCTGGCTTACGGCGAGGGCTTGCAAGCGCACGCCCGTGCTGCAGAGTTGCGCTTGACCCCCGTACCGCCTCAAAGAAAAACACCATGAGTCCAAACAAAACTCCCGCCCCTTGGCTGAAACACATTCGCCAAGACGTGCAGTCCATGCATGCCTATGCCATTCAAGATTCAAGCGGCATGGTCAAGCTCGATGCCATGGAGAATCCTTTCAGCTTGCCACATGAATTGCAACAGCAATTGGGCGATCGTCTGGGTGCTTTGGCCCTGAACCGTTATCCCGGTGACCGCGTCAATGTGTTGCGCGCCAAATTGGCCCAATATGCGCACATGCCAGAAGGCTTTGACATCATGCTGGGCAATGGCTCCGATGAACTCATCACGCTCCTTTCTGTGGCCTGTGATGTGCCAGGGGCCAGCATTTTGGCGCCGCTGCCAGGCTTTGTGATGTACGCCATGAGTGCGCAATTGCAAGGGGTGACATTTCACGGTGTGCCTCTGACTGCCAACTTCGAGTTGGACGAAGCGGCCATGTTGAGCGCCATAGCCGCGCACAAACCTGCGGTGGTTTATTTAGCCTACCCCAACAACCCAACGGGCACACTTTGGAATGCCGACGCCATTGAGCGCATTGTGCTGGCCCAAGGCCAACAAGGCGGTCTTGTCGTGATGGACGAGGCCTATCAGCCTTTTGCAAGCCAAACCTACATGGACCGCATTGCACACCATGGTCATGTGTTGCTCATGCGAACCTTGTCTAAATTTGGTTTGGCAGGTGTGCGTCTTGGTTACATGATGGGCCCCAAGGCCTTGATTGCAGAAATCGACAAAGTACGCCCGCCCTACAACATCAGTGTCTTGAATTGCGAATGTGCGCTGTTTGCTTTGGAGCACGCAGAGGTTTTTGCCCAACAGGCGGCTCACATTAGGCAAGAACGCGAAAAACTCAGCCATTCATTGTCAGCATTGACGGGCGTGCAAGTCTTCCCCAGTCAGGCCAATATGCTCTTGGTTCGTATGCCAGACGCCACAAACTGCTTCGAAGGTATGAAGTTGAAAGGCATTTTGGTCAAGAACGTTTCTAAAATGCACCCATTGCTCACCAACTGTTTGCGCCTCACTGTCGGAACCTCCGCAGAAAACGCACGCATGTTGGCAGCACTCAAGGAATC
>CAIODE010000098.1 GCA_903856875.1 uncultured Burkholderiales bacterium | reverse complement strand
CACATGGTTTGGTTCTGGATGGGCCCTGACGCCTACACAGCCAAAGAAGTTGTCGACGAAATGAATGGCAAAGCCGGCATGATCTGGCAGTGGGGTGCACTTGACTTCGCTGGCGGTACCGTGGTTCACATCAACGCTGCGGTGGCTGGTTTGGTCGGTGCCTTCATGGTTGGCAAGCGAATTGGTTATGGCCGTGAAGCCATGACACCGCACTCCTTGACATTGACCATGGTCGGTGCCTCCTTGTTGTGGGTGGGCTGGTTCGGTTTTAACGCTGGCTCTGCTCTGGAAGCCAACGGTTTTGCAGCACTTGCTTTCGTGAACACTTTGTTGGCCACGGCAGCCGCAGTGTTGGCCTGGTGTGTGGGTGAAGCCCTGATGCGCGGCAAAGCTTCTATGCTGGGCGCAGCCTCTGGTGCTGTGGCTGGTTTGGTGGCCATTACGCCAGCAGCCGGTAACGTCGGTATCGGCGGCGGCTTGGTGATTGGCATTGTTGCTGGCTTTGCATGCTTGTGGGGCGTTAACGGCCTCAAGAAAATGCTGGGCGCAGACGACACATTGGACGTCTTCGGCGTGCACGGTGTGGGCGGTATTGTGGGCGCGTTGCTGACAGGCGTGTTCAACTCACCCGCCTTGGGTGGCCCTGGCTTTGTGGCCGACTGGGTGACTGCAACGGGCATCACTGCCGCTGATTACTCCATCGCAGCGCAAGTTTGGACTCAAGCCAAAGCCATTCTCGTGACCATTGTCTGGTCAGGCGTGGTGTCCTTGGTCTCCTTCAAGCTGGTTGATTTGACAGTGGGTCTGCGTGTTTCTGAAGAAGCAGAGCGCGAAGGCTTGGACATCACATCCCACGGCGAAACTGCTTATCATGGTTAATCTCTAAAGATTTCCCAAAGACTTTCCGAGAAGTTAGTCCTCAACCTCACAGCCCGCTTCGGCGGGCTTTTTTTCGCCTTCAAACAGGCTTGTGTTAAGTTGCATCGAATTCGTAACTCACAATTTCAACATTCCCTCACTCCATTTAGAAATGAACACAAGGCCAAAATTGATCCTTCCAAAATGGCAGCGTGTCACGTCACAGGCCGATGGTTTGGGCGAGTCTCCATTTTGGCATCCTGTAGAAAAACGTTTGTATTGGCTCGACATACCGGGCCAACGCTTGCGCCGCATGGCCATCACGGCAGATTTGTCGTTCGAGAAAAAAGTCGAAGACTGGCCCTTAGGTGAGGAGCCAGGATGCTTTGCGCCGGCAGCCCAAGGTGGTTGGGTGATGGCCACGCGCAGCGGTGTTTATCGCGCTCGCACTTGGGGCGGCCCAAGGCATTTGTTGGCAGACGCCCCCTATGACACAACACGGTTGCGATTCAACGATGGCAAGTGCGATCCTGCGGGCAACTTTTGGTGTGGCTCCATGTTTGAGCCACGCGATCAAGCGGCTGCTGTGTTGTATGCATTGCAGGCGGATGGCCGCTTAGAAGTCAAGGCAGGCCATGCCACCGTGGCCAATGGCTTGGCATGGTCACCCGATGGCCGCACCCTTTATTGGTCGGACACAGGCGCCCATTGCATCAGAGCTTGGGACTATGACGCAGACACTCAAACAATGAGCCGGGAGTGGGTATTTGCCCAATTCCCGCTCAAGCCAGAAAACTGGGCCTATGGCACCGCCAGTGCCCAAGCTTATTTGGGTCGGCCCGATGGCGCGGCAGTGGATGCAAAAGGTTTCTACTACTCAGCCATGTACGAAGGCCATCGCTTGGCCAAATTTGCACCAGATGGGTGTTGCGTGGCCTTCATTGAGACGCCTGTTCAGTGCCCCACCATGCCCTGCTTTGGTGGTGATGATTTGTGCACTTTGTTCATCACCACTTCGGCCCATGGCCGCAGCCCTCAGGAACTGCAAGCCTTGCCAGATTCTGGTTGTGTGTTTGCAACGCGCGTAGAGACACCTGGCTTGCCTGTGAGTTTTTTCAACAACTGAATTGACCTATTTCTTGCAGGCAAAAGCGCAAGAAAGCGTCTAAAAGTGCGTGCAGCCGTTTAACATGGGCACATGCATGAACGCCCCCAATCTGGCCAAAGCGCAGATCTGTTCCCCGATCTGCCAACACTTTTGGACACCATTCGATCTGCCGCTGCGCAAGCTCCGGCGCAGCGAAAGACGTTTCGCATTCACGGCTCGGGCAGCCACGATTTTTATGGCGAGTCATTGAAGGGCGAGTTGCTTGAAACACGGGGACTCAAGGGCATCGTTCAATACGAGCCCAGTGAGTTGGTCGTGACGGTTGCAGCTGGCACACCCCTGCACGAGTTAGAGGCTGTATTGGCAGAGCAGGGGCAATGCTTGGCTTTTGAGCCACCTCATTTTCAAGTCAACGCTGGCATCAAGCAGCAAAGCCATGTCACTGTTGGCGGTATGGTGGCAGCCGGTTTAAGCGGCCCTGCCAGAGCCAGTGCAGGATCGGTTCGAGACTTTGTTTTGGGTTTGAGGTTTATCAATGGCCGCGGCGAGCATCTCACTTTTGGTGGGCAGGTGATGAAAAATGTGGCGGGCTATGACGTCAGCCGATTGCTGGCTGGCAGTTGGGGCACGCTGGGTTTGATCACGGAGGTGTCTCTCAAGGTCTTGCCAATTGCCCCGGCCGAAGCTTTTTTGATGTGCGCACTGCCGCAAGCACAAGCCTTGAATTTATTGCACCAATGGGGAGGCCAGCCCTTGCCATTGAATGCCAGTTGTTGGGTCAAAGACACCACCCAAGCTGGCGCTTCAGAAATGTTGTTTGTTCGTTTGCGTGGCGCGCTTGCGGCGGTGCAAGCGGCCAAGCTGCGCATGTCGCAAGATGTTGCCAAGTTGAACAGCGAATTGATGGAGCAGTCGGCTGAATCTGCTGCCCAAGATTGGGCCTTGTGCCGAGATCAAGCCTTGCCATTTTTCACAGAACACAGCAGTTCCAAAGACATGGCGCTTTGGCGCTTGTCAGTGCCGCAAACGGCACCTGTTTTGAATTTGCCAAACAGTGCAAGCGAGGCTCTCATTGAGTGGCATGGTGCACAGCGTTGGATCTGGGCACCGCTCAGTGAAGTGCAAGCTATTCGGCAAGCTGCTGAGAAGGTCGGTGGGCAAGCCACTTTGTTTAGGCGTCCTCAGCAAGCCAGTGCTGCAGTGAATGTGAACACCTCCGTATTTGCACCACTTGATGTGGTGCAGCAACGCATTCAACAAGCATTGAAAAATGAATTTGACCCTGCGGGTATTTTCAGCCCCCGAAGACTGAACGCGTATTTCTGAGGCTCAACATGCAAACCCAACTCGCACCTGAGTTTCAAAACACCCTGATCGGCCAACAAGCCGAAGCCATTCTGCGCCAATGTGTGCATTGTGGATTTTGCTCAGCCACATGCCCTACCTACCAACTGATGGGCGATGAACTAGATGGGCCTCGAGGCCGCATCTACCTTATGAAGCAAGTTTTTGAAGGGGCAGAGCCCACGCGCAAAACACAGCTGCATTTAGACCGATGCCTCACGTGTCGCAATTGCGAAAGCACATGCCCCAGCGGCGTTGAATACGGCCATTTGGTTGACTTGGGTCGCAAAGTGGTCGATGCCAAAGTGCAAAGACCGCTGAAAGAACGCGCACTGCGCTGGGCACTCAAAGAAGGACTGACCTCTGTACTCTTTGCACCTGCCATGAAGTTGGGACAAAGCGTTAGGGGACTATTGCCCGCGGCCTTGAAAGCCAAAGTGCCTGCACCACAAAATGCAGGTGCTTGGCCGCAAGAAACCCACGCTCGCAAGGTCTTGATGTTGGCCGGTTGTGTGCAGCCTGCCATGATGCCCAACATCAATTCGGCCACAGCCCGTGTGCTCAACGCGTGTGGCATTCAGGTCGTCGTGCCACCAGCTGCGGGCTGTTGTGGTGCAGTCAAGTTTCACTTGAACGATCAAGTGGGTGGCTTAGACCACATGCGCCAAAACATCGATGCGTGGTGGCCTTGGGTTGAACAAGGCATTGAAGCCATTGTGATGAACGTCTCCGGTTGCGGTGTGACTGTGAAGGAGTATGGCCATCTGCTGCAACATGATGCGCAATATGCTGATAAGGCCAGGCGCATTTCTGAACTCACGCGCGACTTAAGTGAGTTGCTGCCCATGTGTTTACCAGAACTTCAAAAGCAATTGAAGCCTGAGCTAGTGGCTGAAACAGGCGTGCTGGCGTATCACCCGCCTTGTACTTTGCAGCACGGTCAACAGCTCAAAGGGGGTGTGGAATTACAACTGGGCCAGCTTGGATTTAAGTTGCGTGTGGCCGAAGCTGAATCTCATTTGTGCTGCGGCTCTGCTGGCACATACTCAGTGCTGCAAGCCGATACAGCGTATGCCTTGCGTGATCGCAAATTGGGGCATTTGAAAAACTTACAAGCCACGGCCATTTTGAGCGCCAACATTGGCTGCATCACGCATTTGCAAAGTGGTGCCGATGTGCCGGTTCGGCATTGGGTGGAATTGATCGACGAAGTGCTTTCAAAAAGCCATTGAAGCCGTTTTAAACTGCCATTGCGGCCTCAATGTCTTGGGCCATTTTCTCGGGCTTGTCCATGGAGGCATAGCGCTTGAGCACCCGGCCATCTCGCCCCACCAAAAACTTGGTGAAGTTCCATTTGATGGCCTTGCTGCCCAACACGCCTGGAGCCTCAGCGCACAACCATTGGTATAGCGGATGCGCATCGGTGCCATTGACATTGACCTTCTGCATCATGGTGAAACTTACGCCGTAATTGACTTGGCAAAAATCGGCAATGACTTCGTTGCTAGCAGGATCTTGGTTGCCAAACTGATTGCATGGAAAACCTAAAACAGCCAATCCTTGGTGATTGTAGGCTTGGTGGATTTTTTCAAGACCGCCAAATTGAGGTGTGAAACCGCAGGCGCTGGCGGTGTTCACAATCAGCATGACCTTGCCTTGTAATTCGCCCAAGGCCATGTGTTTCCCGTTCATTTGAACAGCTTCAAAATCGTAAATTGTTTTCATGGAATAAGTCTTCAATGATGTGAATCAAACTGTCCATCAACCATGCAGTTGATCATTTTTAGCCACATCGATCAAGTGCTTCAACTCTTCACTGTGATCTTGCATATTGCGCTCGTGCCAGCGTTTGATGAGCCACATGAAGCTAGCCACCACCAAGCCAAAGGCGGTGATGGCGCCAAAGGCAGAAAGCCCCATGCCT
>CAIODE010000097.1 GCA_903856875.1 uncultured Burkholderiales bacterium | reverse complement strand
CTCTAATTATTGCCAGATTGTCAATCTGATTCAAATGGAAATTCAACCAAAAGTGCTTGATATTCCGGCTCGTTGTCTATTTCCATGGCGGCTAAAAATCTAACAACAGCGTTGTAAAAAGAAATAATCAAAACTAAATCGGTGAGCGATTCATTATCTAGATGCGTTTTCAGTTCATTAAAAGTGGCTTCTGAGGCTGTAAAATTTTGTGTCATTTCGCGCGCTGCACGCAATACCGCTTGGGTGAGTGCATCAAGCTGGCTTGGCAAGCCTTTTGTTTCAATTGCAATGGCGCGAATGTCTTCATCACTGACACCAAAGTCTCTGCTAATTTTGATGTGATGTGTGTACTCGTAAACTGAACGCGTCATGTAGCCAATTTGCAAGATGGCCATTTCGCGCAATCTTGGATTTAAAGGACTTTCATGGCGAATGTACTGTCCCATTGTGTGAAAGGCTGTTGCCCCTTTCGGACTGTGGCTCATTAACCTGAGTAGGTTGATGTTTCGTTTCAGAAGGTGCTTGTGTTCTGGTGCCAAATCAGACACATCGAGGTAGGGGAGACGAGCCATTTGGTTTTACCTGGTTAATTCAGTTGGAAAATATATCGTTTGCAATCTATCATGAATAAGAATACAAACAAAGCTCAAGAGTCTTTCTTGAGTGCTTGTCCAGGAGAACAATTCATGCGACGTCTTTCCATGGTCTTCAGCTTGGCCTGCATCAGCTTATTTTCATTTGTTGCTACAGCTCAAGATTTTCCCAATAAAACAATTCGAATCATCAATCCGTTTCCTGGCGGGCCTACGGATAGTTTTGCCCGTTTAATTGCAACCAAACTTCAATCAGGGTTCAAGCAGGCTGTCATTGTCGAGGCCAAAGCAGGTGCGGGTGGAACCATTGGTGTGGCAGCTGCTGCTAAGTCGGCGCCAGACGGTTATACCTTGTTAATTACTTCTGCTTCTACCCAAATTGTTCAGCCTGTGGTTCGCAAATCGATGCCTTATGACGCAGAAAAAGACTTCATACCCATTATGGCAACAGGAGGTTCTGCGTCTGTAGTTGTGGTTCACCCTTCAGTACCAGTTAAGAATTTGCGTGAATTCATAGACTACGCGCGTGCCAATCCGGAGTTGGTATCTTATGGCTCCTCTGGCACTGGAACCGCACTTCATTTGGCTGGAGAAGTGTTTGCAAGTATTGCAGGTGTCAAACTTCAGCACATTCCTTATAAAACTGCAGCCCAGTCTATGACCGATTTATTGGGAGGACAAGTCAAAGCCATGTTTGATTCACCCAACAATTCCTCACCGCAAATTAAAAATGGCAAGGTAAAGGGCCTGGCTGTGATGGGTCCTGAAAGACTTTCCGTTTTGCCAGATGTGCCAAGCACAACAGAACTTGGCATGCCTACCATGCGATTTACAAACTGGCTGGGTGTCTATGCCCCAGCCGGTACGCCGCCAGAAATCATTGATCGAACGATCAAAATTTTGCGCCCCGCCATGAACGATTTGGACATGAAAGAGTATTTTGAGAGAAGTGGCATGCCACCTTCGCCGCTGTTTGGACAAGACATGGCCGTTGCGTCTAGAAACCAAAGAAATGAATTGGCAGAGGTGATTAAACGCGCAGGAATTCCACTGATCGATTGATTCGAAGCTGACGTATTGCAGAATGACCGTTTCAAGACATTAGGATAATTACCAATCTATTAGCTTTAGTCAATGAAGCCTATTTTGTACTTTGCAAACAAAGCTGACATTGAAGGTCATAACGAAGTTGCCGATTGGTTTGAAACCTTGGCCAAGGCCGAGCGTTCACACGCCAACCGCTATCACAAAGCTTTAACCGAATTGATCTATCAATTTCTGCTGAAACGAATCAACATTAGGAGAGCCATGTGGGCATGGTTCCTTGGCTGGCATTCCCATTGTGGTTCAGGCGGTCAACGCCGTTAATCAAACGAAAATTGCGGGCAATTGGATGGAGTCCACCTTGGGCGTTGATCAAAACGCTTGGTTACCTTCATTGGTCACTTGAAAATTTCGCTCTAGTGCCGAAAAAGCCGAAGCCGTCAAAGTCGTTGACGGTGCAAAGACACCAGGCAAAGTGGCCATTTATTCAACCTGCTACGTGAACTACAACGAGCCCGACATTGGCCATGATTTGGTCAAAATTTTGAACCACAACGACATCCCTTATGTCAT
>CAIODE010000096.1 GCA_903856875.1 uncultured Burkholderiales bacterium | reverse complement strand
TCTTCTGGACTT
This sequence comes from uncultured Burkholderiales bacterium, assembly GCA_903856875.1. GTDB lineage: Bacteria > Pseudomonadota > Gammaproteobacteria > Burkholderiales > Burkholderiaceae_C > Limnohabitans_A. The sequence goes on along the minus strand of CAIODE010000096.1, from coordinate 2,119 downwards.
TTTTGTCCGCTGGATGACCCTTGAATGTCCGGGTCAAAGCGAATTCACCCAGCTTGTGGCCAACCATTTGGTCAGTCACATACACAGGCACGTGTTGCTTGCCGTTGTGCACAGCAATGGTCAAACCGATGAAATCGGGCAAGACCATAGAACGACGTGACCATGTTTTGATGGGCTTTTTGTCTTTCGTTGCAACGGCTTTTTCAACCTTGGCAACGAGGTGATGGTCAACAAATGGACCTTTTTTAAGTGAGCGTGTCATTGGCTACCCTTTACTTCTTGCGACGCGACACGATCATGACCTGCGTGCGCTTGTTGTTACGGGTACGGTAGCCCTTGGTCAGGTTACCCCATGGGTCAACTGCATGACGGCCTTCACCGGTACGACCTTCGCCACCACCGTGTGGGTGGTCAACGGGGTTCATGGCCACACCGCGGACGGTAGGACGAATACCCATCCAACGCTTCACACCGGCTTTGCCCAACTGGCGCAAGCTGTGTTCTTCGTTGGCGACTTCACCAATGGTGGCACGGCATTCGATGTGAATCTTGCGAACTTCACCGGAACGCATACGCACTTGAGCGTAGATGCCTTCACGGGCCAACAAAGTGGCTGAAGTACCAGCAGAGCGAGCGATTTGAGCGCCGGCACCTGGTTTCAATTCGATGCAGTGAATGGTTGAACCCACTGGAATGTTGCGGATGGGCAATGTGTTGCCTGCACGGATCGGGGCTTCCGAACCGGACAACAAGGTTGCGCCAACTTCCAAACCACGGGGTGCAATGATGTAACGACGCTCACCGTCTGCGTAGCAGACCAGCGCAATGTGCGCTGTGCGGTTTGGGTCGTACTCAATGCGTTCCACTTTGGCTGGAATGGCATCTTTGTTGCGTTTGAAGTCAACAACACGGTAGTGATGTTTGTGACCACCACCCTTGTGACGGGTTGTAATGTGACCATTGTTGTTGCGACCCGCTTTTTGATGCTGTGCTTCGAGCAAAGGCGCATAGGCCTCGCCTTTGTACAGGTGATCGCGAGTCACCTTCACCACGCCACGTTGGCCGGGTGAGGTTGGTTTGAGTTTAATGACTGCCATGATTAAGCGGCCTCCCCTGAGAGGTTCAGCTCTTGACCGGGCATCAAGGTGACATAAGCCTTGCGAACATTGTCGCGACGGCCAACAGTCTTGCCAAAACGCTTGGTCTTGCCTTTGGTGTTCACCACAGACACGCCTTTAACTTCCACCTTGAACATCAACTGCACAGCAGCTTTGATTTCAGGCTTGGTAGCGTCCTGCAGCACTTTGAATGTGACGGCGTTTGATTTTTCTGCAACCATGGTGGCCTTCTCGGACACGATGGGGGCAACCAACACAGCCATCAGACGACCTTCGTCAAACTTTTGTGTGCTCATGCGAACATCTCCTTGAGTTTGTCGACAGCGCCTTTGGTGACAACCACTTTCTTGAAGTGCACCAAAGAAACTGGATCGGCGTAACGGGGCTCAACAATCAGGATGTTGACCAGATTGCGAGAAGCCAAGTACAGGTTTTCGTCAACTTCTTCAGCAATCACCAAGACGGAGTCGAGGTTCATGGCTTTGAATTTGGCAGCCAATTGCTTGGTTTTGGGAGACTCAACTTTGAAGGAGTCAACCACTGCCAAACGGCCTTCGCGTGCCAATTGAGAGAAGATCGAAGCCATACCAGCGCGGTACATCTTCTTGTTGATTTTCTGTGTGAAGTTCTCGTCGGGCAAGTTCGGGAAAATCCGACCGCCGCCGCGCCACAGAGGCGAAGAAGTCATACCAGCACGTGCACGACCGGTGCCTTTTTGCTTGAATGGCTTCTTGGTTGAGTGGTGAACTTGTTCACGGTCTTTTTGAGCGCGGGTGCCTTGACGGGCATTGGCTTGGTAAGCCACCACGATCTGGTGAATCAAGTCTTCGTTGTAAGCACGACCAAACACGGTTTCGGGCGCATCAAATTTAGATGCCGCTTGACCTTGGTCGTTCAGGAGTTCGAGCTGCATCAGTTCGCTCCTTTAACTTTGATGGCGGGACGCACAGTGACGAAACCGCCTTTGGAGCCAGGGATTGCGCCTCGAATGAGGAGCAAGC
>CAIODE010000095.1 GCA_903856875.1 uncultured Burkholderiales bacterium | reverse complement strand
TTCAGGCGCCTTGAGGGCCGCGCTGTTTGCTCAAAGACATCCTGAACGCGTAGCACGGATGGTGTTGGATGCGATGGTTTGGACAGGCCAAGGCAGCCCGACACTGGCAGAACGAAAAAAACGTCTGCCTGCCTATTTGGCCAGCAATCGCAGGCCAATTGACCGAGACATGATTCGCAGTATTTTCACGCGCGACCACCCAGGCACCAGCGACATGAGCGTGGTGGAAACTTTTGCCGATGCGGTCTTGGCGTTGGACAGCTCTGTGCCAACTGGCACCTACATTGACATGTCAGCCAACCTACCCGTTTGCGATCCTGAAAAAATCAATGTGCCTACTTTGATATTAAGAGGGCAGTACGATGGCATTGCTAGCTTTCAAGACTTGGCCGCATTCTTTGAGAAACTGGCGCACCCCGATAAGCAATTCGTGGTGATGCAAGGCATTGCGCACACCAGCACTCGCTCAAAGAACTATCTCACGGTCTATCACATCCTAAGCAACTACTTTGCTCAACCGGGTCCTGTTTACACAGGCGCTTGAACTTTCAGGGTGCGTTTAAATTGACACGCAAGCTAGCAGATCACTGCGTTTCAATTTTTGCTTCGCGAATGGCCTGAGCCCATTTGGCAGTTTCGGTTTTTGAGCGCTGTACCAATGCTTCAGGTGAAGCCGGTGCAGTCTCAAAACCCAGTGCAGAGAATCGCTCAAGAATACCTTTGTCGTTGGCAGCAGCGTTCAAAGCGGCATTGAGTTTTTGAATGATGTCGGCAGGTGTGCCAGCAGGTGCAAACATGGCAAAGTAAGCAATTAACTCGTAGTCTTTCAAGCCGAGTGCTTCGTTGACTGTGGGCAACTCAGGAATGGCTTTCGAGCGCTGTGTAGAGGTAACGGCCAAGCCGCGAATTTTGCCGGCCTTGACTTGCGGCAACATGACCGCAAAGTCGGCGGTAAACATGTTGACCTGGCCGCCAATCAAATCGGTCATGGCAGCAGGGCCACTCTTGTAGGGTACGTGCGTCATTTGAACGCCGGCCATGCTGGCTAACATTTCAGAAGACACCAACTGCGATGTGCTGGCACTGGCAAATGTCACGATGGTGGGCTTGGCCTTCGCGATGTCTACAAACTCTTTCAGATTCTTAGCAGGCACTTCATTGTTCACAGCCACAATGAGGGGCACCGAGCCCATGTACCCAATGGGTGCAAATGCAGTGTCTTGGTCGTAGGGCAATTTTTTCATCAAGCTTTTGAGCGCTGCATTGGTGCTGTTGGTCCCTATGAGAATGGTGTAACCATCGGGGGCTGCTTTGGCCACAGCATCGGCACCCAGCATGCCGTTCACACCAGCCTTGTTTTCAACCACAATGGTTTGACCCAATACCTCTGACATTTTTTGCGCAAAGGCTCTGCCAATTTGATCCGTGGCACTGCCAGCCGCAAAGGGCACGATGGCTTTGATAGGCTTGTTGGGATAAGCCTGCGCTTGGGCTTGCGATGCAGTGAGCGCTACGCCTAAGCCTAAAAATACGCTCAGCAAACTTTTTTTCAAACCAACAGTGCGAATATTTTTCATGGTATCTCCAAAGAATCAAACAAGTTTATTCAATCTCAAGACTGAGCAATTTGGCACTCAAACATTTGCCGTGCGCATCTAGGGCTAATGAGCGAGTCACGCCACCACCTAAAGCATTGTGCATCACAAAATTGAGCGCGCCTAGTTGCGGCAAGCTGTAACGAAAGACTGGCCCCTTTGCGATGCCTTCAAAATGCGCCAGCATTCTCTCAGGGCTTAGACATTTCGCAAGTAACTCAAAATTTTGCAGGTCGTAGGCAATGACCGATATGGTCGATCGGTTGCCCTTGTCGCCCGTTCGGGTGTGTGCAATTTCTCTTAACAACATGTCAAGCAAACTCCTCAGAATCATCTAGTAAAACAGTTTGAATTTGAATGGCGCTTCGAGGCATGAGCATCGATGCAACAGCGATCACTTCACGTACCGATTTGCTGGCACCACCGCCTGAGGCAGGTCCATTGGTGTACAAGGCCTCTACTTCGTTGACCACATGCAGCGCCTCAGCCTGTGTGTCCACCCGCACTGCAATTCGAGCACGCACTTCTGCTGGTTCATTGGCGGGCAGTGTGTCACCTAAGATGGCATTGACGCCGATCAAGTCAGAGCGCGCCTCGAAATGACCATACCCTGCATCGGTCAATCGAGCTTTCACAACATCCAATGCCAACTGCCCTCTGGCCTTCGCGCCTGGGCCTGCATAAGACATTTGACCTTCACCTACAAACCCATTGCGATACCCCAAAGTCACTTTGAGGGTGTCGGGCCGCGTGGTTCCACTGGCGCCCATTGCTTGCACTCGGTCTGTACAAAATGTGTCAAATATATGTATAGCTGTTACA
>CAIODE010000094.1 GCA_903856875.1 uncultured Burkholderiales bacterium | reverse complement strand
AGATTTAACAGGAGAACTTCAATGCAATTCGAATACTCAGACAAAGTCAAAAGCATGCAAGCCCGCTTGCTGGCATTCATGGACGAACACATTTATCCCAACGAAGCGCGCTTCTTCCAAGAGATTGCCGACAACCGTGCCAAGGGCAATGCTTGGGTTCCTACCAAAATTGTGGAAGAACTTAAACCCAAAGCGTTGGCTGCTGGCCTTTGGAATCTGTTCTTGCCCAAGTCACACCGTGCACCCCAAGGCTTGTCCAACTTGGAATATGCACCACTTTGCGAGATCATGGGCCGAGTGCCTTTCGCTGCTGAAATTTTCAACTGCTCAGCGCCCGACACAGGCAACATGGAAACCTTTGAACGCTACGCTAGCGAAGAACTCAAAGACCAATGGCTAGAGCCATTGCTCAGAGGTGAAATTCGCTCAGCCTTCCTCATGACAGAGCCAGACGTAGCATCTTCCGATGCCACCAACATCCAATGCGAAATCAAGCGCGATGGCGATGAATACGTCATCAACGGCCGCAAGTGGTGGTCTTCTGGCGCTGGCGATCCACGCTGCGCGGTCTACATCGTCATGGGCAAAACCAATCCAGACGCTGGCCGCCATGAGCAGCAGTCCATGATCATTGTGCCGGCCAACACGCCTGGCATCACCGTGGTTCGTGCACTGTCTGTCTTTGGCTATGACGATGCGCCGCACGGTCACATGGAAGTGGTCTTGAAGAACGTGCGTGTGCCAGCAGCCAATTTGCTGCTGGGTGAAGGTCGCGGTTTTGAAATTGCCCAAGGCCGCTTAGGCCCAGGACGCATTCACCATTGCATGCGCACCATTGGCGTGGCCGAGCGCGCACTGGAACTCATGTGCAAACGCTTGAACTCGCGCGTGGCCTTTGGCCGTGAAGTTGCGCGTCAAACAGTTTGGCAAGAACGCATTGCCGAGTCACGCTGCATGATTGAACAAGCGCGCTTGCTCACTTTGAAAGCGGCTTACATGATGGACACCGTGGGCAACAAAGTGGCCAAGGCAGAAATTGCCATGATCAAAATTGTGGCCCCTCAAATGGCTTGTCAAATCATTGATTGGTCTATTCAAGCCCATGGCGGCGGCGGCGTGTCACAAGACTTCCCATTGGCTTATGCCTACGCTCATCAGCGTACGCTGCGTTTGGCCGATGGCCCTGATGAGGTGCACCGCAACTCTTTGGCCAAGCTCGAGTTGGCCAAACACCTGCTCATGCCAGGCGAGGTAGAAATGCCCGTCACGCGTGGCAGCTAAGCTGACACTGAATGAGTGTCAGCCCTATGAAGCTTAGGCTGTGAGCGAGGGGCGTCTTGAAACTTTGAAAGAACTTTTTAATCAAGTTTCATGATTTCCCCCGTTAGCGCATTAGAATAGCAGGCTTGTCGGAGCGTAGCGCAGTCTGGTAGCGCATCAGTCTGGGGGACTGAGGGTCGTGGGTTCGAATCCCGCCGCTCCGACCAAACTTTCCAGAACCAGCTCGGCAGTGGACGCGAGCTTGCGATGATCT
>CAIODE010000093.1 GCA_903856875.1 uncultured Burkholderiales bacterium | reverse complement strand
GAGGCTTGCGCCACATTCAAGGCCAACATGTGTGCGGCGTGGTCAATGGCCCAAGCATCTTGGGGGTTGCCGGTGCGAGAGGCCAAACAAGACATGATCGTGTCAAAGTGCTCGCCTGCAAAACCATCTTGGGTGAGCGAGTTTAAATCGGTCACATCGCCTGTGCGAAAAATGGCGCCAGGTAATTTGGCTTGCCAATCTTGCAATGTGAGTTTGCCCTTGACACCTGCCTTGGCGCGAATGAAGCACACCACCTCATGGCCTTCGCACAGCAAAGATTTCACGGCGGCTTGCCCAATGGTGCCTGTGGCGCCCAACACCAAGACACGTTGGCGGGATAGCGCATCGGATGCCCGGTCAGCTGTCATCTTGTTTGACTTTGGCTCGAGCGCGGGCACGCAAATCTGCGCCATGAGCCAAGCCAGCCGTGATTAAAAACAAAGCCATGCCGGGCCAGAACCCTGGTGTGAGTGCGCAACGCAACGCCAGCATGAGTGACAAGCCCGAAAGGATGGTCAACAAAACATCTTGAACCACCAAGCCGCGCCTTGTGATTTGGTGAAAGGCCCACAAGACAAAAGTTTCTATGCCGATAAAGCCAATCGCAATGTCAACCACCAAGGTCGATTGGTAAATGTCTTCGAGGTTCACACTTTCGCCAAGCCCAACAAGTGCGCCATGTCTTTGAAGAAAATCTTCACGTGTGCCATGGGTTTTTTGCGCACCAATTTTTTATTCATGTACGACTCAAACGTGAGTTGCTGCACATCGCGGTCTTCGCAAATGATGACAAATCGTTCGCGCCGCTTCTCGCTGCTGTACCAAAACCATTGCATGATGCCCAGCACCGTGAACACGGTACCGTGCTCTTTCATGAATTGTTTGCGTGCCATTTGCAAATTTTTTGCATCGCCTGTGTGCAATACTTTTTCAACCGCATAGGCTGCCAATTCACCGCTGTACATGGCGTAGTAAATGCCCTCGCCTGATGCAGGTGCCACTACACCCGCTGCATCACCGGCCAACACCACATCGCGGTTGTTGTCCCATTTCTTCAAAGGCTTCATGGGCAAAGGAGCGCCTTCTCGCCTGAGTACTTCGCTGTCGCCCAGGCCCGATGCGTTGCGCAATTCACCAACTGCATTGCGCAGTGAAAAACCTTTGTCGGCACTGCCTGTGCCGATGCTCAAGGTATCGCCGTGGGGAAACACCCAACCGTAAAAGTCAGGTGACAACTTGCCTTGGTAATACACATCGCAGCGTGTGTCGTCATACCCAGCAGGCTTGATGGCCGGGGCTTTCACAATCTCGTGGTACGCAAACACATATTGCGTTTCTGCAGCACCGGTCACGCCAGCATGTCTTGCCACTTGTGACTTCGCACCATCTGCACCAATGATGGTACGCGCCTTCACCATGGCGGGTTTGCCGCCACCGCGTTGTTGGTGCTCACGGGCTTCAAAATGCAAAATGCTGACGCCATCTACGTCGCGCGTTAATTTTTCAAAGGTGCCAATGCGCCTCACAGCGCCTGCACTTGCGGCGCGTACACGCAGCCACTCGTCAAATTCAGACCGATCAACCATGCCCACAAAACCGTTGTCAATCGGAATATCAACGCCATGGTTGCTGGGTGCAATCATTCGCGCAGACCTTGCTTTGGCCACCAACAAATGGTCTGGAATGTCATAGTCTTTAATCAGTCGCGGCGGGATGGCGCCGCCACAGGGTTTGATGCGCCCAGCCCTGTCCAGCAACAAGACCGAATGTCCTCGTTTGGCCAAGGTGTGCGCTGCAGTTGCGCCTGCAGGACCACCGCCTACCACCACCACATCGTATGTTTCTATAGAGCTCATGTCATCACCTTAAGAAATTAAACCGCGCAGGGCAAAGGCACTGACCATCATGCCTGCGACAAAAAACGGCACACCAAAGCCGCTGTACCAAAGAGCGCGTTGAACCACACGCGTCAAAAAATAATCCATCATCAAAAGCTGAATGCCCAGCAAGCCAGTCACAGCCAAAGCTTGCGAGGGGCAGCCCCATGCAAACAGCAAAATGATCACCACCACTTGCGGCAAGCCCATGAACCAACAGGCCACACCCGCTGCCGATTGAATGCCCAGTTGCACAGGCAGCGAGCGCACGCCCATTTGGCGATCGCCTTGCACGGCTTTGAAGTCATTCAAGGTCATGATGCCGTGGGTACCAATGCTGTACAAAAGAGCCAACAGCAAAGAGCGTTTGTCGGGCATTTGGCCACCCGCCATGACAGCAGCGCCAGTGGTCCATGCAATGCCTTCGTAGCTGATGCCGCAAGCCGCGTTGCCCCACCAGCCGTTTTCTTTCAAGCGAAAAGGGGGTGCGCTGTAGGCCCAGGCCAAGAACAATCCGACCACTGCAGCACCAAAGCCCCAAGGGCCTAAGAGGCTGGCCACACCCAAAGAAACCAAGGTCCACACCATGGCGATGTAAAGGCCCCACTGGCCGGGCATGCGACCGGAGGGAATAGGACGTTGGGGTTCGTTGATGGCATCGACATGGCGGTCAAACCAATCATTCACGGCCTGACTGGTGGCGCAAACAAAGGGGCCTGCTAACGCAACGCCAATGATG
>CAIODE010000092.1 GCA_903856875.1 uncultured Burkholderiales bacterium | reverse complement strand
GGGGATAAAGGCTAAGGGGGCTGACGATTTCTGGTACTCCAGCATGAGGAAGCCCCCTTAGCCTTTATCCCCTTTGATTGACCAAATTAATGTTGCTCTGACCCCAATTATTTTCACTCTGGCTTGATGTTAAGTTGCTTAATGAGTTTTGCTTTTTCATCGAAATCAGCACGCAATCTCTTGTCGAAATCTCTACGGCCCAAGAAAGACACTCGCTGATTCAAACGCAAGGCCGCGGTGCGAAAGCTTTCTGACGATGTCACTTCGGCACATGTTTTCTCTAAATTGGCCAGCACCGCTTCTGGTGTGCCACGAGGCGCAAACATGCCGTTCAAGCCAGGAACACCTGACGCGTGTCCAAGTTCTGCCATGGTGGGCACATCAGGGTATGCAAAATGGCGCTGATCTGCAAACACGGCCAATGGGCGCACACCTTTGCCCGCCATGCCGGAAATTGAAGCCGCAGAAAAAGTCAGTTCGTTGCTAATTAACTGCGGCAAGATTTGAGGCTCGCCCCTGAAGGGAACATGAACGGCATCAAGACCTGCAGTGGCCAGCCAAGCGGATGCTGACAAATGTGGAACCGACCCAACCCCACTGGTTCCCCAGCTGAATTTGCCGGGCTGTGCTTTTCCTGCTGTCACAAATTCTTGGTAGGTTTTGTAGGGAGAGGCAGACCCCACAAACAAAGCCATGACGTTTTCAAAGCTCTGGCAAACCGGAACAAAGGAGTCCATGTTGTACGTCACGCTTTTAATAAGGTGGGGTGCAATGGTCAATGGCGTATTGGGTGAAATAGCGATGGTGTAGCCATCGGGCTTGGCTGCGGCCAAAGCATTAAAGCCAATGGTGGCTGCTGCGCCTTCACGGTTAACGATCGGATAGGCTTGTCCCGTGATTTTTGAAAACTCGGAAGTCAAAGCTCTGGCCATAAGATCAACGCCATGTCCGGCTTGAAAAGGCACGATCACAGTCACAGCGCGAGAAGGATAAGGCTCTTGGGCTGCAGCCGAAAAAACAGCTAAACCGACGCATGTCGTCAGCAATGTGGTGGTCAGTTTACGCATCAAAATCTCCTTATTTAGTAACAAAATAATTGGGGGTCAGATCAACATTAATTTACTAGGCTCATAGTTCTCTTTGAATCAAAAAAATGTATGTTGATCTGACACCAATTTTCGAATCAAAGTCGCATGTCTAGCGTGAGGTTTAACTGTGGCTTTGCGTAGCGATCGGTGCGGGTGTAGTCACCATTTGAAAGCAAGATCTGGGTGGTTCCATTGGGGGGGCCAAATTGTTGAACGCCTGCACTGGCTGCGGCTCTTAAGGACATGGTGGGGCTAAGCGGCATCATTGCAAACAAGTCGATACCCTTCGCACTTGAGCGCTTGAGCCATTGTTCAGCTGTCTGGCGTGTGTCGTAGCCAGGCGTAATGCTTAGGTTGCCGCCCACACTCAGCGGCATGTCACTGATGCGCTGATCAAAACCTAAATTGGCCGACCATGGCTGCTGGCCGTCTAAACGGTTGTTGGGGCCAGGCAATGCAGCAATGCTTGAACTGTATAAGCTCAGTGAGGTTCGGAGGTTAAGCGCTTTGGCATTGCCCATGAGCTGGGGCATCAAGTCTGATGCGCGGCCGCGCAGTTCAAACTCAAGGCCACTTGTAACGGCATTCGAAAAGTTTTGCGGTTGTGTAATCCAACGCGGCGCTGATGCCCAGCTGACATTGCGCAATTCAGTGAGGTTTCTAACCACATTGGTGAGGTTGCGGTGAAAAATGCCGACACTGAAAATACCATCGTTGCTTAAATAATTTTCGTAGGCAATGTCTAGGCCAGTGGCCAGTTCGGGACTGAGTGCAGGGTTGCCAAGCCGATCGGGTGCCAAGTAGGTGTTGGTCTGGTTTGTATTGATATAAGCGGCATTGATGACAGGGCGCGACAACAAAGCGTTAAGGCCAGGCGCCTTGTAACTGCGCGTTAGGCTGGCACGCACCATGTCGCGACTTTGAGGGTCAAATTTGTAAGTGACATGTGCAAGCGGCGACAGCACACTGCTCACATTGACCACAGGCATAGATGCATTGCTGCTTTCGGAGGCAATTCGTTCATTGCGCAGCCCCAAATTGAGTTGCCACTGGGGTGAAATTTCCCACTCGTCTTGAATGTAGTAGGCCTGTCGGCGCATTTGCGCCTCAAAGGGTTGACCCTCAAAGCTAGGCAACAAGGCGTCGCCTGCGCCATTGGTGGTGGTGCGCTTTTCTTGCCTGTTTCGGTTTTCCAAGTCCCAACCGGCAGTCAATGTGTGCGAAGTGCCAAGCAGTTGGCTGTATTTGCCGGCTTGTGTCACTGCGTCATCTTGGTTAAGTCCCGCCGTCTGAAGTATGGTTGCGCCTGCTCGCAAATTGCGCAAATCGAAAGCAGAGCGCGACTGCTGAACGCCGGCCTTGATTTCAATGCGCTGGTCTTCGCTGAAGCGGTTGATCCATGTGAGATTGCCGCGGCGATTTTCCCAATAGCCGCCTTGTGTTGCATCGTCGTCAAAGACGGGGTTTCCCGAGACAGTGCGATTGACGTAGTCGGTGCGGTAGTTCCAGAAGCCTTTTTGGAAAAAAGTTGCTAGTGACAAAGTTTGTTCGTCACTCACCTTGTAATTTAAACGCGGTGCAAAGTTGTACCCCCAACCGCCAGAGGTGCCTGTTCCTAGTTGCTCTGACACAGCAGGTTGACCATTGGTGCCTGCCATTCTTCGGTCAACCAAGTTGCGAATTTGGCGATTCCATTCGAAAAGAGAAACAGGCAAGGACAAGCTGAAGGGCCCTGCTGATTCATTGATTGAATAATTAAGATTGCCCAAGGGCCTGTCTATGCCAGAGCCCAGTCCTAGGCGCAATGTGCTGAGCGATCGGCGTGATGATTCTTTCAAGATCACGTTGATGGAACCCGCAACGGCTTGTGCACTTTGTTCGGCGGTGGATGCCTTGATGACTTCTATGCGTTCAATTTGCGAGGGGCTTAGTTGGTCTAAGTTAAAGCCTGGCGGAGCAGGGTCGCCATTGATCAGAATTTGGGTATAGCCAGCGCCTAGGCCGCGCATGCGAGGGCCGCCGGTGTCTACGTTGACACCGGGCAGGCGGCGCATGACATCGAGTGCGTTGGTGTCGCCGTAGCGGTCTAGTTCTTCACGGCCATAAACTTGTTTTGCGAAACTGGCTGCACGGCGCAATTCGGTAGAGCCTTGTCTGGCCACAATTTCTACCCGCTGAATAACGCTGGGTTGAGGGCCGCCAGTGGGTTCTGCTGGTGTGCCAAGACCTGCGTCTTGTGCAAAGGCGCCAAGGGGCAATAGGAGAACCAATGTGATTAAGATGAAATTCATATGGACGACTATAAATGGAGTCAAATGAACCTCGGATGAGAGGGGGCAAAATTAATTGACCCCATTAATTTTTAAGCCAAAGCGTTGTCGCCGCTCATATAGACATAAACCTCATGAAAGTAATTGCCTTGGAGCTTAAAGAAATTGCAATTATTTTTGTAAATCGCAGGGGAGCCAATTTTTGAGTTTTGAACTTCAAACCTAGAGCTGATCATGTTGGGCGGACAAGGGAAATGGTCAAAGCTGGCATGCAAAATCTTATCGTACCGAGAAAACAAACGCTGAAACATTTCTGAAATTTCGGTGTCACGGCCTTTGAAGGTGCTTTGATAGGTTGCGATTGTGAATGTGGCGTCTGGTGTAAAAAAAGATAGAGCCGTTGACAAGTCTTTGTTGTCAACAGCTGCAAAATATCTTTCTACAAGTTGGTCTAGTTGTTGGGCTGGCATCTCAATATTCACTTAATGGCTTATTCAGGCGTTACGCCAGCGTTTTGAGCAACTTTGGCCCAATATGGAATTTCTTTCACAATGCGCGCTGCAAATACATCTGTAGGCATGAGATCGGGCTCAACACCCAAGCCTTGTAGTCGAGATTGGAAATCTGGCTTGCTGGCAACTTTAACCATCGAGGCATTTAGCCTTGCAACAATTGCGTCTGGGGTGCCCGCGCGAACTAAAGCGCCGCTCCAAGAAACCAATTCGTAGTTAGGAACGCCTGCTTCTGAGATCGTTGGAACATCGGGCATGCTTCGTGATCGACTTAAGCCAGAAACACCCAATGCCTTGACCGAACCCGCCTTCACTTGCGACATGGCGGATGCAACTGCAACGAACGTTGTAGAGACTTGACCGCCAATGAGATCAGTTAGTGCTTGGGCGCCGCTTTTGTAGGGGATGTGGGTGATGTCTGTTCCTGCCATGGCGTTAAACAGTGCTGAGCAAAGCTGCGTCGTGCTACCACTGCCAGCTGAAGAGTAGGTTAGTACGCCAGGTTTTAATCTGGCTTCAGCGATCAGTTCTTTCACGTTGTTGAATGGTGAGGTTTTAGGCGCCAACAAAACAAGTTGTGCATTGCTAATCTTTGTGACGGCTCTGAAATCTTTGTCTGCATCGTATGGCAGTTTTTTGTACAAACTGGTGTTGAGGTAATGAGCGGGCGAAGTGAAAAGAATCGTATGGCCGTCAGCAGGTGCTTTGGCTACAGCGTCAGTTCCTACTACGCCGGAAGCGCCTAATCGGTTGTCTACTAACACCGGAACACCCAGATCTTCTGACATGCCATCGGCAATGGAGCGCGCAACGATATCTAGGGCAGTGCCAACTGCAAATGGAACAATGATTCTGATTGGCTTGCTAGGAAAAGTCTGCGCACTGGCGGGAGATGCACCAAGGAAAAATGAACTGATTGCCAGTGAGGCAAGAAGGCTTGAAAATTTCATACTTTCTTCTGTGTGTGGTGTACAAGTAGCTCAATATACTTCAATAGTGCGGGGCATGATTTTGATTGAGCATCTAGCGATGACTCTTTAATTGACAACTACTCCAAAAAATTCCCAGCCGTAAATTTCACTGGCTCTGCGAGTGGGTCGAAGCTAACGCCAGCGGGGTCTTTGCCTTCTTCTAGGGCTTGGAGTTGTTGCATGAGTAACCTGCGAAGTTTTACAATGCCGCCGTCAGACGATGCTAAGTATTCTTCTGAGTGCTTGGCAATGGCGCCTTGGCCCACCATGGCTTCGTAGTCGCCAGGAAATTGTTGGTGCTCTTCTTCGGTTAAATGTTCCCAAAGTTTGCCGTTCAAGCGCGATCGCATTTTGACCAACTCGCCATTTTCTTTAACACGTCCCACAACAAAAATTCTGAATGAATGATCGTCGATGGGCAGCACCCAGCCTAAAGATTCGACCATGCCATAGCGGCCAATGCGGGGGCTTGGAATGACGCGAAGTGTGGGCAGGCCAGCTTCACTGATTCGGCGGAGTGTTTTGCCATCGGGCAGTTGTCTGAGTGAAACTGTTCTGACACTGTGCTCTTGCGTATCCCAAGTTACTTTGGGCATGAGCGCCATTTGCTCTACAAATTGGGTGCCACTGAAAGATGAATGCAGTATGACGACATGAAAAGGATCGACCAAATTTTCGTAATGCTGCAACCAATTGCACGGAATGATTTGTGGGCCACCGCCGCCAATGCTGTCATCATTGGTCTCTAAAAACTCGCCTTCTTCTAATGTTTCCAAACATTCATAGCGAGGCAATACGGGCTTTTTGTTTGGAGGGCCCATGTAGGTCCAAATGAGGCCGTACATTTCTTGTACGGGATACCAAGGCTGCCTTGCTTCCTCTAAGTTGATGCCACCGCTGGGCTCGCAGGGTTGTTCTAGGCAATGGCCCTTCACGTCAAAAAGCCATCCGTGGTAGCAGCATCTAATGCCTTTTTCTTCTACCTTGCCATAAAACAAAGAGGCACCGCGGTGAGCGCAGTGGGGGTAAACCAAGCCTGGGTTGCCCGATTTGTCTCTGAATAAAATCAAGTCCTCGCCCAACACTTTTACTTTTTTAGGTGTTTCAGTGGCGTCTGCCAACATGCCAATGGGATGCCAATATCGGCGCATTAATTCACCCATGGGGGTGCCTTTGCCAACTTGCGCCAGTTCTAATTTAGAGGTGGGCTCTGGTTTTCCGTAGGCGGTGCCGGTGTCTATTTGAATGGGAATAACACGTCTTCCAGAAGCTGCAAAATCTTGCATCACATTGACCTTTATTGAGCCGTTACGCCGGCAGCTTTAATAAGTTCTGCAACTTTGGGGAAGTCAGCTTTGAAGACTTCGGCAAACTGTGCGGGCGTGTTGCCTAGTGGCTCGAACCCAAAGCTTACCAGCCTGGCTTGAATGTCTGGCTGCATGGTAATTTCACGCAAAGCCGTAACCCAAGTGTTTTGAATGTCTGCGGGCAAATTGGCGGGGGCGTACATGCCAATCCAACTGTCCACGTCAAATCCCTTATAGCCTTGCTCTGAAAATGTGGCCACGTTGGGCATGGTTGAAACGCGTTTTGTGCCGGCAATACCCAGTACTTTGATCTTGCCAGCTTGAGATTGGTTTCTGGCTGTGGACGGGTTGGCCCAAGCAAAGTCTAAGAGTTCACCAAATAAATCGTTGTGCGCAGCAGCTTCAGATTTGTAGGCCGCATGCACCAGTTTGCCGCCAGATTGTTGCGACAGCAATTCACCAAATAAGTGAGCAGAAGAACCGGTGCCCCAGGTACCGTAGCTCATGCTGCTTTTTTTCTTGGCAAATTCAACAAATTCTTTGACATTGTTGAAAGGTGCATTGGCGCGAGCCACCAACATGGGGCCGCCAGTTGCCAACATGCTTAAGGGCGTAAAGCTCTTAACGGGGTCGTAGGGCAATTTTGTTTGAAGTATGGCGTTGTTCACGTGCGTTAAGGGCAAAGTCATCATGACGGTGTAACCATCGGCAGGTGCTTTGGCTACGTAGTCAGCGGCAATGATGCCGCTTGCACCTGGCTTGGCATCGATCACGACGGGCTGTCCCCAGCGCTGCTGAAGCTTTTCGCCATAGATTCTGGCCAGGGTGTCGATGGGCCCGCCCGCTGTACCAAAGGGGACAATTTTGATAGGGCGATTGGGAAAGGAGGGGCCGCTTTGAGCCCAAATGGGGGTGGCAGTCAGTAAGCCCAGGGCAGAGCTAAAAACCCGTCGTGAAACCTTCATATTGCATCTCCTAATCTGAAGAACACAGTTTAAGAATTTGCGGCCAGATTGCAATAGTTCTTACCCTGCAAAATAAATGGGGTCAGATCTTTGGCTAATGCATTGACGCCGCTAACAAGTCCATGGTCATAACCATCTTGCGCATCCCCAATTAGCTGGCTCATGTAGCGAGCCTTGTATGCCTCAAAGTGGATTCATGAGGAGAACGACATGAACGAGACTTACACTTTTGAAGACATTGACACGGTGGTTTGGAATTGTTTGCAGGGGAGTGAAAATGCACACGATTACTTGGCGTATGTGAAAACCATGATGGGGTTCAAGGCGCATCAAAAAGAGGCGCTGAAATTGGCCAGGCAGTACTGGGACAACGCAGACTCCCAAGCCTTTTTCCCGAAGGCTCTTGAAACCGTCACCGCCATCGCAAAAAGCGGCAACACCGCTGCCATGGCACATCTGGGCAGGTGGTACAGACTAGGCTCTGGTGTCGAAGTCAACCTTGAACTGTCTGAGCAGTGGTACCAAAAAGCAGTCGACTTAAACGACGGCAAAGGCCACACAGGTTTAGGCAGACTCTGCTGGAAATCAAACCCCAACAAAGCCGCTGCGCATTTCAAAATGGCAGTTCAAATGGGCGAGCTCAACGCCTACAGCCACCTGGCCGACCTTGATCGCGAAAACGAACTTGAGCATTTGCAAAACGCACTGCAAACTGGCGAGGCCTATGCTGACTATGCATACGGCCACTACCTCATTCGCGAGTCCAAAACCGAAGAAGAAAAAGCCAGACACATTCACTGGATTGAGAAGGCTGCCAAAAAAGGCTACGGCTACGCCGCCCTCATGGTGGCCATGCACCACTTCAAAGGCGAAATGGGTTTCGATGAAAACATTGAAACCGCCAAAGAATGGTGCCGCATGGGTTGCGACACGGGCGAATTGGCCTCACTCATGTGGTTTAGCAACCGCTTTTTGTACATGCCCGAATCTCAAGAGGAAGCCGAACAACACCTCATGTCTGCCTGCATGCTGGGCGACAAATTAGCGCAAGGGTATTTGGGGGGCTGGCTGGTCAGTCGCGGCAAATCGTTTGAAGAACAAGCCAAGGGCATAGTTTGGCTTCGATCAAGTGTGGCGCAAGGTCATCCTTCTGCCATGTACACATTGTCTGATGCGCTGCGCAAAGGCAAAGGCGTTGAGGTCAATACAAAAGAAGCGCATGCTTTATTGGAAGAAGGCGCCAACTTGGGCAATTCCGAATGCCAATGCTTTTTAGGCATTGACTACATGTACGGAGAAGGCGTGCCTGCCAACAAAGAGCGCGCGCACGACTTGTTTCAAATTGCGGCATTGCAAGGCGATTTGTGGGCCACCTTTTTGCTGGGCATTACCTACGAATCGGGCGATGGTGTCAAGCAAGACTTGGTCAAGGCCTTTGAATGTTTTACGGAGGCCAGCAAGGCAGAGTTTCCTGGCGCACAGTTTCGCATTGGCAGGGCGCTGATGCGCGGGCATGGTGTGCCTAAAAACAAGCCCAGTGGCGTGAAGTGGTTGCTAAAAGCTGCCAACGCCGATCACACCGATGCCATGATTGTTTTGGGCGCCACGCTCATGTCGGGCGATGGGGTCGAGGTGAACTACCGACTAGGCGCGTCTTGGTTTCAAAAAGCCGCAGACCTAGGCAATGCCGAAGCCATGCACGAGTTGGCCACGTTTCACATTGAAGGCGATGGCGTAGAAGCAGACTTTGAAAAAGTGAAGCACTGGATGTTCAAGGCGGCTGGTTTGGGCCAAGAGCAGGCCGTTGAATGGGTGACCGAGAATTATCCTGATCAACCCAGCTGGTTGAAAGAACTAAAAAATGGTGTTACAAAGCTTGAAGACAAAAGTGACTCAGAATGAATTTTAAAAAACTTGCCGCAGCCTTTTTTTTACTCCTTTGCTCTGCAGCCTTTGCGCAATACAAACCTGCCTATACAGTGGTTAAAAGCAACTCGCGTTATGAGGTCAATAAAGATGCCTCTTACACCCAATATTTAGAAGAGCAAGATCGCGTCGATACACCCCAAGGCCTTCGTCTTTTGGGAGAAAGAAAAATTACCTACAACTCAACGCTAGAAGATGTGGAGGTACTTGAGGCCTACACCATTCAACCCGACGGCACGCGCATTGTGGTGCCTTTGGACAAAATTCGCACGCAAGACGAAACGGCCGATGATGGCTCCATTTACAGCGACAGCAAGTCCAAAGTCATCATCTATCCAAAGCTAGAGGTAGGAAGCCAGGTCTATTACCGGGCCAAGTCGGTGCAACACACACCAGAGTTTCCAGGGCACTTCTTTTTGTGGGAACACTACAGCCCGCATGTTCGCTACGAAAGTGTCAATGTAGAGTTGGTCCACGACATTGGCATTGAAGTGGGCGTGAGCACCAAGGGTATGCTGGGCGGCAAATTAGACGTGTCTTCAGTAAATAATACATTTGCCTACAAATACACCTTCAGCCAAGACCAGGCCTACCCCAATGAAGAGTCTCGCGCTGACCTGTCTGACTTTGCGCCCAACTTTTCTGCCAGCACCTTCAAAACATATGCAGATGTAGGCCAAGCCTACCAAATAAGGGCCAAAGAAAAGGCCAAGGTCACACCCTCTATACAAGTACTTTCCAATGAAATAGTTCAAAAAGCCAATGCCAAAACCATCTTGGAAAAAGCGAAGGTGCTCCACCATTGGGTGGCCCAAAACATTCGCTACTTGGGCATCTACGTAGGAGCAGGAGGCTTTGTGCCGCACGACGCACAAAGTATTCTTGACAACCGCTACGGTGACTGCAAAGACCATGTTGTCATTTTGGAATCTTTGCTAGCCGCAGCGGGCATTGAAAGCTCGCCAGCGCTCATTAATTCAAGCAGCGCTTACCTGCTACCTGTGTTAGCTACGCCCGGCATTTTTGACCATGTTATTACCTATGTGCCAAGCCTCAATGTATTCTTAGATTCCACCAGCCGCTTTGCGCCTTTAGGAACCTTGCCAAACGGTGACATGGACAAGCCAGTGGTGCTCACTGCTACAGGCGCGCTAAGCCGAACGCCCCAAACAGACCCGCAAAAAGACCGCACTCAAGCGCACATTCAAATGAAACTCACGCGCAACGGCAGCATTGAAGGTAAAAGCCAAGCCAAAATGATGGGCGTGTTTGAAGTGGCTTCTAGAGGTTCTCAGTTCAATTATCAGAACAAAAATC
>CAIODE010000091.1 GCA_903856875.1 uncultured Burkholderiales bacterium | reverse complement strand
TGGCCTTCGAACACAGTGGCAGGGCCTTTGAAGCCAGCTTGTGCCATGCGCACCGCACGATAGGCCGACTGCGCAGCCCACCCCGGGTGCATGCGTTTGGTCCATGAACCGTCCGCCAAATATTCAATGATGCCGCCAGCCATGCTGCCAGCAATGCCAAAGGCATTCACCAGTTGTTCTTCCGTCAACTTGAGTGCGGCGCCTAAACCTGCCACGCCGCCCATCACGCCGAAAATAGCGGTTGGGTGAAAGCCCGCTTTGTGAACGCGCGTGGGGGCTACAGCGCACAGACGGCACATCACTTCAACGCCAATGGCCACGCCGCGCAACAAAGCTTCGCCGGACAAAGCATGGCGTTCGGCAGCAGCCAACAAGGCTGGCACGATGACCACGCCGGCATGCACAGGGCCGCCTTCGTAGGTATCGTCAAAGTCTTCGCCATGCGCTGCAATGCCATTCACAAATGCAGCACCCTCTACACCGCACTTTTGCTCAAAACCAAAGACTGTGCAAATGCCGTCTTGCTCGAACGAGCTGAGTGCTGCTTTGACATATGTCTCGTGCCGAGCAGCCATGCAAATGCCTGCGACGTCCATGATCAAACGCTTGCCCACGTGTTGGCCCAATGCTTCTTTTTCGGGATGCGAACGCACAATGCCCGCAGCAAGTTGCGCCGCAATCGTGGCTTTGTTTTTATCCAATGTCATACGCTTAGCCTTTGGCCTGTTGTCTGTCTGAAAATTCTTTCCATGCGGTGTAAATGGTCAGCACCAAGGCCAAACCAAGCAGCCCAGCTGACACGGGGTCGGTGATGAAGATGCTGTGCTCGCCACCGGAGATAAGCAAACTGCGGCGGTAATTAGATTCCACCAAATAGCCCAAGACCAAGCCCAACACCAAGGGCAACACCGGCAAACGCAACAAACGCAGCACATAACCCAAAACGCCAATACCGAGTACCAAGCCACATTCAAAAACGCTTTGATGAATGGCGAACACACCCGACATCACCAGGGCCAAGATGAAGGCAATCAAATAAGGCTTGGGTCTGTTCACCAACCACATGCAGGGCGACAAAATGACCAAGCCAATCAAGAGCATGGCAATGTTGGCGATGAACAAGCCGCCATACAAACCGTAGACCACTTCAGGCGCTTTTTGAAACAACATCGGGCCAGGTTGCAAACCATGAATCAAAAATCCGCCCAGCAAAATGGCAGCAGAGTTGGAACCAGGAATGCCCAAACTCAAAAGCGGCACCAAGGCCGTCGCGGTAACCACGTTGTTGGCCGACTCTGGTGCGGCCACACCTTCGGGTGAACCTTTGCCAAATTCTTCTGGATGATTGGACCAGCGCTTGGCTTCGGAATAAGCCATGAACGCTGCGATGGTGCCTCCTGCGCCAGGGGTCACGCCCTCCACGGTGCCGATGACTGCACCAATGGCTTGTGGCTTGAAAAGTCGCTTGGTCATGGCCCAGTTGGGTAGCTTGAGTTTGGTAGAAGCATTGCCGCCGTTGGCCCAAGGTGGCTCGCCAATTTGCACCAACATTTCCGTGACGGCAAACAAACCCACCATGATCAAAATGGGTTTCACACCATCCAGCAAATCTTCAGAGCCAAATGTGAAGCGTTGCACACCCGACACGGGGTCACTGCCAATGAACGCAATCATGAGCCCAATGCAAGCGGCAATCAGGCCGCGCATGAGCGACCCACCCGACAAGCCAGCGATCACTGAAAGTCCCAAGATACCCAAAGAAAAATAAGCCGCCGGCGTAAATGCCAAGGCCACTTTGGCCAAACTTTCGGTGCACAGCACCAACACAGCCAAACCAAACAAACCACCCACCAAGCCCGACATGAGCGAGATGCCCAAAGCTTCACCTGCACGGCCTTGCTTGGCCATTTCATAGCCATCAATGACTGTGGCAGAAGCCGAGTTGGTGCCTGGCGTGCGAATCAAAATAGCAGGAATGGAACCGCCGTATTCAGCGCCCACATACACACTGGCCAACAAGACCAGCGCATTCGTGGCCTCCATGCCTACTGTGAATGGCAACAACAATGCCATGGCAATGGAGGGCGAAATGCCTGGCAATGCACCACCAAAGATGCCCCACAACACACCCGCAAACGCAGACAAAATGATCCAACCTGATGCCAGATTGGACATTGCCATTAAAAAACTGTCCATGCTTATTTTCCAAACCACATGGGCCAAAGGCCAACGGGCAATCTAATTTCAAGCGTCCAATCAAAGACAAACCACAAAATGGGGCCAGCCATGGCAGCGCACAACAACAAGGATGTGTAACGTCTCGCGCCGGCGAACCAAGCTGCTGCACCCACCAGCAAACCCACCGACACAACGTATCCCAAAATAGGCAACAAGAAAACATAAGCAGCCAAAATCAGCAACAAGCCTAAGGCCATGGCGTGCGGATGTTCACTGCCGCCCTTTACAGCGCCTTCATCTGTTTTTTCAGCTTGCTGTTGCGCCATGCCTGCTTTTGACTTGAGGGACTTCACAAACAAAAAGAGCGACGCCATCAAGAGCACAAGGCCTACGCCTGTTGGCACACCCGAGGCGCCCACCGCATCTGCCAATAAGCTGTCTTCAATCGATTGCGCCGTGACGATATAGCTGGTTGCCAGAAGCATGCCAAGGCCACCTGAAATGCGATCTACCAATGCGTCATTCATTTAAGCAGTCCCATCTCTTTGAAGGACGCCGTGGTTTCAGCGGCCACATCGGCAGTGAATTTGCGCGCGGCCTCACGACCTAACAACAAGGGTGTCAAACTGTCTTTGGTGTATTCCGCTTTGTAAGCGGGAGATTCCAAAACTTTGCGAACGCCGTCTTCCCACGCTTTGGCAACACTGTCGGGCACACCCTTCGGACTGGCGATGCCCCTGAACTTGCGAATCACAACGTCATAGCCTTGCTCTTTGGCTGTTGGCAATTGCGGCAAACCTGCCAAACGTTTTTCTGACAAAGTTGCTAGCAAACGAACTTTGCCGGCTTCCAATTGACCTTGCAATTCTTGTATCTCACCAATGCCAATGTCGTAGGTGCCATTGAGTACACCAATCATCATGTCACCACCGCCTTCATGGCTCACGATAGGCACCTTGACATTGGCTGCACGCGCCAACTTCTCCATGCCAATGCGTTCGAGCGATGCAGGATTGGCAGCGCCCCAACGTGACTTGCCTGGATTGGCTTTGGCAAAAGTCATGACATCTTGCAAAGATTTATAGGGCGATTCGGCCCTTGTGAAAACGACTTCTGGGTCAATGAAGACAATCAACATGGGATCCAAGCCCTCATAGCCCACGGAGGGTTTAGACAACAAGGTCGTTTGAATGTAGGTTGGCGTCGTGCCATAAAAAGTGCCGCCGTCTGGCGCTGCCTTGGCCACATGTGCCAAAGCCTTGGCACCGCTGCCGCCTCGAATGTTCTCCACTGCAAAATTGGTTTTCATGACGCTGCTCAAGTGCTTGCTCAAATCGCGCAAGAACACATCTGTTCCGCCGCCTGGACTAGAGTGCGTGACCAAGGTCACCCGGCTGACCGGATAGGGCACAGGGGCTGCGCCAGCGCCAGCAGATTGCGCCATGACAGGGGGCAGACTCAGGCATGCCATGGACAATGCCAAAGCCACTTTCAAACCAACAATGCGATTCATATGTGTGTCCGTAGATTGAAGTTTTTAAAGGCTTATTGCGTCAAGCTCTTGAGCAGCGCCTTCAAATCTTTTTGAGCCGCCAAACTCATGCACAGGTTCCAAGCTTCTTCAGTTTTGGTTGCGCCCAAAATCGGTGTGCTTTGATCGACAAACTTGGCCTTGAGCTGCTCGTTGCTCATGGGTTTTTCCAAACTGCCGATGGCACGCTCAATGTAGATGTGGTGCTTTTGACCGTCGGTGGTTTCAACTGTGACATCCACAGAGGCTTCGTGAATGCTTCGGTCCACAATCAATTCGACTTTGTCGCGTACGCCAATGACCAAGGCTGAGCGCACCACATCGTCAGCGTACTCATGCTCACCTGCGCGGCCATAAATGAGGGCCACAGCGCACGAATGAAACACGCTGAACTTGGCCAACAAACCGTCGGAAGGTGTTTTCTTGCCAGTCAGTTCTTGCACCAGCGGGTGTGCTTTCAAAGTCACTTTGGCCACTTGCTCGGGCTTCAAGTTGTGCTTTTCGCGCAATTGCACGCAGGCATCGATGGCGGGGTGAATCACAATGCCGCAAGCAAATGGCTTGTAGGTATTGAGTTCAATTTCCCAAGTTTTCCCTAAATTTTCTGTGATTTCTTTCCAATCGGTTTTATCGGAAAACACTTGCATCAAACCGCGCGGGGCTTCCAAAGCGCGAGATGATGAGGTGTAACCGTGCTTGGCCATGAGTGCAGACATCAAGCCCACTTTGGCGGCACCACCGGGATGGAAAGGTTTGGTCATGGTGCCAAACTGTTCACGCAGGCCCACAGGTTGTGAAGCCGCAATGCCCAAGGCCATTTGCGTTTGCTTGGCGTTCAAACCCAGAAGACGTGAGCAGGCCGCAGCGCTACCCAACATGCCCGTTGAACCGGTGATGTGCCAACCGCGGTCGTAGTGGTTGGGGTACACCGCATTGCCCACTCGGCATGACACTTCCACGCCCAAGACCAAGGCGTCGATCAATTGACGTCCCGTTGAACCCAAGTGCTCCCCCAAAGCCAAGACGGCTGAAGCCACTGGGCCGGCCGGGTGAATGATGGTTTTTAAATGGGTGTCATCAAAGTCAAAGGTGTGCGAACTGATGCCATTGAGCAAGGCCGCGTTGGCCATGTCAACGCGGTCGCTGCGTCCCAACACCGAAGCTTGAGCCGAAGGCGCCAGCTCTTTCACAGCGCCCAATGCGGCTTCCATGGTTTCATGGGTGCTGGGGCCGACAGCGCAACCGGCCCAGTTGGCAAAGGTGCGATGCGCTTGCGCTTCAACGGCGTCGGACCAGCCTTTAGAAGGATGAGAGGCGACAAATTCAGCCAAAAGTTGGGTAATGGCGGGGGCATTGGCGTCGGCAACGACGGTGGTATTTCGTGCGGTCATAGGAAATTAGGGCTTAAAGCCACTTCAATTGGTCAAAAGAAGCGCAGATCATAGGGGAATCAGGGGTTTTACACACGGTAACTCACAGGCTTTCACCTCAAAAACAGGACAAACCATTCGGAATGGCTAGAGTTTTCCTCACAATCTAAGAAGGTCTTCATGGTCTACCCCCTGATGCGCCGCCATTGACCCATGTCACTCACGGGAAAAGCCACTCAGTTTAGACTCGGGACATCTATTTTGATGGCACCCAAGCTCGGCCTCTGCGACTTGAGTTTTTTGCCT
>CAIODE010000090.1 GCA_903856875.1 uncultured Burkholderiales bacterium | reverse complement strand
GCATCCATGGCAATGTCTTTGACTGTGATGTTCTTACCATTCTTAGGATTTTGAATAAGACACCACGGTCCGTCGTCAATGAGATGTGCTGAGAATTCAGACTGTGCCAATTGGTAGGCCCAATCACGAAACGCGCCTTCCGTATACTTCATGATATTTCCCTTGTGCACAATGGTCACACTGGGTTTATCGTGATCGATGGCGTATTGAATGGCCTTTCGCATCAGGCGTTGTGTGCCTTCGCTTGAGACAGGTTTAATGCCAATGCCTGAGGTCTCTGGAAAACGAATACTTTTGGCACCTAGCTCTTTTGTTAAAAAAGAAATCAGCTTTTGAGCCGCTTCACTTTGAGCCGCATATTCAATGCCTGCGTAAATATCCTCGGAGTTTTCGCGGAAAAGCGCAATATTGATTTTCTCTGGTTCACGCACTGGCGATGGAACGCCTTTGAAATACCTCAAAGGTCTCAAACACGCGTAGAGATCCAATTCTTGGCGGATGGCCACATTGAGCGATCTAATCTCGCCAGTGACCGGCGCACTCAAAGGGCCTTTGATTGAAACGACATAATCTTTTAAAGCCGTTAAGGTTTCTGCAGGCAAATAAACATCGGCACCATACAGCTTTGTTGCCTTTTGACCTGCAAAAACCTCCATCCAGTGAATGGTTCGCTGACCTTGATAGGCTTTTTTAACGGCTTCATCGACCACTCGAATCATGACCGGCGTGATATCAATGCCAGTGCCATCGCCTTCGATGAATGGAATAATGGGATTCACAGGCACGTTCAATGTGTGGTCAGCATTGAGTGTGATTTTTTCGCCTTGTGTTGGAACTTGAATGTGTTGGTACATGGAACATGTCTCTCCGTTAATTCATTCTAGGACAAAATCAGTCACAATTCCGATTACTTGACCTCCTCCTCGGCATCCCTATGAACCATCACTTTCGACATCATTTTGGCTCTGGCATCAAAGCTTGGAAATACATGGCTGTTTGCCTTTTATCATTGTCTTTTTCCTTGTCAGCAGGTGCTCAAGGCATGCCGCAAACCCAACTGCCGAGAGCAACTTTGAATGCTGGTATGCACCTGATTCAAGTTCAATTGGCTCAAGACTTTGAGCAGCGTCAAATTGGCCTTATGTGGCGAAAAGAAATGCCTCAAAACGAAGGCATGCTGTTTGTTTTTGAACAGCCCGCAGTTCAGTGTTTTTGGATGCGCAATACGATCTTGCCACTCAGTGCCGCGTTTGTCTTGGATGACGGCAGCATCGTCAATTTGGTCGACATGAAGCCTATGAACGATGAGTCGCATTGCTCAAAGAAGCCCGTTCGGTTTGTGCTTGAAATGAACCAGGGATGGTTTGCAAAAAGAAACATTCAAGCCGGCTTTAAATTGACTGGGCCTGTTTTCAGCAAATGAACAGACAAGCTACAAGCATTATTTGTTAAACACCCCAAACCACGTCTGCAGATTGGCTGAGGCACTGCTTTAACATCTTCAACATGGGCATACTGCGCTGACCCAATCTAATTTGCTTTGGATCTTGAAGACCTTCTGCTTCTTCTTGCGACACTGCCGACTCAAGTGCGGCAATGGCCAAGGGCAGTTGTTCCGCCAGAAAAATGCCTTTGACCTGATCTTCTCTGCCCATGATTTTGAGCAAGCGCTTGGCATCTGGCTCCAACATGATGAGATCGCCAGTGACTTTGGATTTAAATTTAAAGAGCATGCATTCTTTCTAATCAATGCGATCAAATTATTTGGTATGAAAATAAGTAAACTCTCATCTGAAACAAATATATAGTACACCCCCATGAACCTCAAAGATCGATTTTTAATGGCAGGTGTCATGGGTTGGCCCGTGATGCATTCGCGTTCTCCCTTGATGCACAACCACTGGTTTGCGCAAGAAAAGCTCAAAGGTGTTTATGTGCCACTGGCCATTCAACCTGAAAACCTAGAGGCCGCATTGCGTGGTTTGCATGCCCTAGGCTTCTCTGGGTGCAACCTCACCATTCCCCATAAGCAAAAAGCCCTGCAAATTGTCGATGAGGTCGATACCGTGGCTCAAAAGATGGGGGCTATCAGTTGTGTCTCAGTGAAAGATGACGGCCGCTTAGTCGGCAGCAACAATGACGCTGCTGGTTTCATCCGCAACATCAAAGAATTTCAACCTGATTGGCAAGCCAAGCGCGGCCCCATTGTGGTGATTGGCGCCGGTGGTGGCTCACGGGCCGTTTGCCAAGGCTTGATTCAAGAAGGCGCTCAAGAAATTCGCTTGGTCAATCGCAATTTAGAGCGGGCTCAAACTGTGATGTCAGAGTTGGGTCAACCCATCAAAGCCTACCCATGGGCAGACCTCGCAGACCTGATGCAAGGTGCCGCCTTGGTGGTCAATGCCACCAGCCAGGGCATGGTGGGTCAAACTGCACTGGACGTTCAGCTCGACCTGTTACCCACCGATGCCTTGGTCACGGACATTGTTTACACACCCCTTGAAACACCCTTTTTAGCGCAAGCCAGAATGCGCGGTAATGCAACTTTGAATGGCCTAGGCATGCTGTTGCATCAGGGTCCCTTGGGTTGGAAAGCGTGGTTCGGAATTGAGCCCAAAGTGACCCCTGAGCTGAGAAAACTTTTAGAGCAAAGTTTGATCTGAATCAAGCGCCCAGTTTGGCCTTAAAGTGATCCCAGCATCTTTGGAACAAAGCTTCATTCCAAAGTTTTTCTTTGCACATCTGAATTTCGTGCTCGCTGAATGAATAAGGTGTTCCCAGTTGCATGGCCATGTACTGGCGATGCGCATTCTCTTCCATGTAGTTGGCCAGCACAAAAGCCTCACGAATCGTTTGGCCCACAGTGACAGCCCCATGCGATTTCATCAGCGCTGCAGGACGGTCTGCCAAAGTAGCCGCCAATCTGTCGGCCATGGGTTTGTTGTTGATGGAGTTGGGTGAATCTAACAAGGGCACGGGGTAGACCAATGCACCCTGACCATAAACTGGCATGTACGCTTTGCCCGCCATCGTGAGATAAGTCGACCATTTGGGATGAGCGTGGACAACCGCTTTGACATCAGGGCGCACCCTGTAAATACCCGCATGCAAATGAAACTCTAGAGGTGGCTTGCCAGCCCCCTCAATCACCTGACCTTCCATGTCAATGGTGCAAATATCATTCACTGTGAGTTGACTGCGTTGGCAAGAGCCGATGTTGATCAGCATGGTGTTGTTGGGCAACAAGATGCTGGCGTGACCGTTGTAATCAATGATGTCTTGCGATTCCAACATGCGAATACAGTCGACCAATTGCTGCTTAAGCTCTAAATTGTTTGACATGGTGCAATCTTTTTTTTAAATCACAACTTTGGTCATCATGCCCTGAGGGAAAATTTCCTCAGGCGTAAATTCTCGGTGTGCAATGCCTTGTTGAAACGTGTACTTGGCCATCAATTCCCAAGTGGGGCGATTCTCTTCAATGCCATACGGAAAAGTATCGCCCTCAAATTTGTCGCGCATTTTGCGCGCGTAAGTAGCCAACCAGGGCAATGGATAACGCGACACAGCAGGATCCATCAGGCGCTCAATGCTGCGCCGCTTTGATTCTTGGAAAGCGTTGAACAAATTGCGTGGCACCCAAGGATTTTCGTCCACCACACTCTTTTTCATGGCAATGATGTGCATGATGGGCCAGACTTTGGTGCGCGCAAAGAATTCGTCTTCCATGTCTAAATAATCGGGGAAGAGACGAACCACATCCGGATGACCCTCCAAGAAACAAGTAGGCGGGCGTGCAATGATGGCGCAATCAATTTCACCAGAAGCCAGCATTTCACTCAGTGATTTATCGGCAACACGCGTGAGCTTGACGCCCTCTGGCAGTGAAATTTCAACCTTCTCTTCTCGGCCTGGGGCATTGGCACCCGCTTGGTACCAGTGTACGTCTTGCAACTTCACACCCATGTCGTTGTGTAGCCAGCCACGCATATAGACAGCAGCTGAATGTGCCCACTCGGGTGAGCCAACTTTTTTACCAATCAGGTCTTGGGCATTCTTGATGCCTGATTTTTTATTCACATAAAAAGAGCTGAATCTAAAAAGACGTGAGCACACAATGGGCAAGCCAATGATGTCGCTGTCGGGCCGTGTGACTTGCGTGGTGAACTTGGCGAAAGACAATTCAGAAATATCAAATTCACGGTTGGCTGTGAACCTTGCAAAGCATTCGTGGTGACCTAAATTGAGCCAATTTAGATCAATGCCTTCTGGTTTCACAAAGCCCAAGCGGATGTCTCGGAAATGATCGTAGTCAGTGGTTGCAATTGACAAATTAAGGAGTGACATAGGAGAAATACCAAAACATTGGAGATGGGTTCAGTTTATCTGAATAGCCATGAAAGCATGTGAGGCACTCGCACAGAGCACTTGCCCCAAGTGGCCTTCAAGGCGAGACTTCGCTCAAGTCGTGAGCTGAAAACTGTCGGGGCTGGCTGCCTGCCAATATTTAGCAAACAAGCCTTCTAAGTCTTGAGGTTCAAGCAAGGCACCGCCCTTCACACTCAAGATCAAGTCGGATAAGTTTTGAACCTCGTGTTCGCTAACGCGGCGCATGATGTGATTCAGTCTCAGATCAGAGGGGGCAGACAGGCCAGTCGCTTGAAGCATCTCTTGAACAGACTCTAAAGTTTGACGGTGAAAATTTCTCACGCGATCGGCTTTGCTGGGCACAACCAGCGCAACCTGGCGTTTGGGGTCTTGCGTGGTCACACCTGTGGGGCAATTGCCGGTATGGCAGGTTTGCGCCTGAATACAGCCCAAGGCAAACATAAACCCTCTGGCGCTGTTGCACCAATCGGCGCCCAAAGCCAAGGTTCGCATGACATCAAATCCGCTGATGATCTTGCCGCTAGCGCCCAAACGAATT
>CAIODE010000089.1 GCA_903856875.1 uncultured Burkholderiales bacterium | reverse complement strand
TCCGATTGGAATTTGACAATTACGCGTTTGCTGGAAGTTCCGAAAACCGTCCTGTTCATTTGCACTTTGGGTTGGTTAAGTAGTTTTTTGTTTAGAGCATTTCGCTTTAAGCTAGAGTGGCATGCGCATGGCAAGATCACTTTCTGGGATGCGTTGAGCTTAACTTTTCTGCACAACGCTGCTGTGGTGTTGGTGCCTTTCCGAGTGGGTGAATTAGGCTATCCGGTCTTGGTTCAAAAATTACTCAATGTGTCAATGCAGCAATGTATTCGAAGCCTTCTGTGGTTGAGATTTCAAGATGGCATCGTTTTGCTTTCATTGGCTTTTCTGTTGTTGCCCTACCTCAGCTTAGAGTCGCGCATGGTTGGTTTGTTAGTTGCCATGGCCTTGTGTTTCACAACGCAAAAATGGTGGCTGCGTCTATTGCGTTCTCGTCATTTTCTCATCCGTCAAGTCAGGGCCTTTCTGCACCAAAGGTCAAGTGCATGGGGGTGGTTCTGGTCTGCTGCCAATTGGCTTGTCAAAATTCTGGTCGTATCTCTCATGCTTTCTAGTTTGACAGGCTTAGACACTCTTCAAACTGTGCGTGGTGCTTTGACGGGTGAGCTGTCTGCGCTGTTGCCATTGACGGGTCCGGCGGGGCTGGGTACTTACGAAGCAGGCGTTTGGACTGGCTTAGGCCTGAGTTGGCAAGAGATCAAAGCTTTGATGGGCAGTATTTTGTTAATCCATCTGTTCTTTCTTTCTATTTCACTTTTAGGCGCTGTGGTGGCCTTGTCCTTCAACGCATTCCAGCTTGAAAATTTCAAATCGAAGCAGAATGGTGTTCATGTCTGATTCAGCTCGCCTGGTGGCGATAGATGGTGCAATGAAGTCACATCAGCTTTCGGTTGTTGTGCCGATGTACAACGAAGAAGAACTTGCAAGTGATTTGATTCAAGCGGTTCAAGCTGCATTATTGAACTATCCCTATCCTTGGGAATTGATTGTGGTTGATGACGGCAGCAGTGATGCTACTTGGGATCATTTGAATTTAGCGGCAAAAACTGTTGGACCCCATGTTCGTTTGATTCATTTGCTTCGTAACTTCAAGCAGACGGCTGCCATGCAAGCGGGCATAGACGCCGCTAGAGGTGATGTCATTGTGACCATGGACGGTGATTTGCAAAACGACCCGCGCGATATTCCCAAATTGGTTCATCATTTGCTGTCTAAAGACCTGGACATGGTGGCCGGCTGGCGTCAGAACAGACAAGATGGTTTGTGGCTTCGCAAGATACCTTCAAAATTAGCCAATCGCTTAATTCGCAATGTCAGTGGGCTTAATTTTCAAGACCTCGGCTGCAGTCTGAAGGCCTTTAGAGCATCTGTGCTTCGCAAAGTACGCCTGTATGGAGAGATGCACCGATTTATTCCTGCTTGGCTGGCCACGGTGACATCTCCGATGCGAATGGCTGAAATACCTGTTTCGCACTTTCCTCGGATGAAAGGCCAATCTAAATACGGTCTTTCGCGAACATTTCGTGTCTTACTTGACCTCTTGTCCATTCACTATTTTTTAAGATTTGGCTCTAGACCAGGACATTTCTTTGGAGGACTTGGCAGCATCGTCACAGGAATCGGTCTATTGATTCTCACTTACCTTGGCATCTTGAAAGTCATGGGCGAATCGATTGGTAATCGGCCCTTGATGTTTCTCGGATTCTTTGCTGTTGTCAGTGGACTGCAACTCCTAACAACGGGTGTTATTGCAGAGATTTTGATGCGCACTTATTACGATGCTGGCAAATTCAATTCATATCACACGCTCGACGACTTTACTGCAAACCCCAACGAGGCGTGGCATGTCATTAAGTGATCAACCCCGATCATTCACTGGCAAATGGTTTTTGGGCGCCATGGCCTTGCTTGTTTTCTTTTTGTTGGGCCTAGATCAAGCGCTTTTATTTGATGTAGACGAAGGCGCATTCACGGAAGCCACCCGTGAAATGCTATTTTCTGGTGATTGGGGACACACCACCCTGAATGGTCTGGACCGCTTTGACAAACCCATTGGTGTTTATTGGTTGCAAGCGATCAGTGTGTCTATCTTTGGCATCAATGAGTTTGCTTTTAGGTTGCCTTCGGCACTGTCGGGTTGGCTAGCAAGTCTGGCATTGGCTCGATTTGCGCATCAACAATGGGGCCCACGAGCGGGCGTGATGGCTGCTGTCATTTCAGCGACCAGCTTGGGGCCTTGGGCCATGGCAAGAACCGCTACAGCAGATGCCTTGTTGGGCCTTTTTTTCGTCTTGATTTTCATTGACCTCTGGCGAGTCATCAGTACCAACAGTGTTGCTTCCCGCAGACAGCTAGCCCTCTGGGTTGCCTTGGGGCTTTTGGTCAAAGGCCCCGTAACCATTGTTTTGCCAGTAGGCGCATTGGCAATTTACGGCCTGCTTATTCCTCAATCGCGTGCGCCGCTTAAGGCGCTATTCACCGATCTTGGAGCTTGGTTGGTTTTGCTTGCCGTGTCTTGTCCTTGGTACCTCTATGCCTATGAAAGGCATGGTCAAAGTTTTATCAATGGATTTTTCTTGAAACACAACGTCGAGCGCTTTATGGGCAGCATGGAAGGGCACTCGGGTCACTGGGCTTATTTCGCAGTTGCATTGCCCTTGTTGTGGTTGCCTTGGTCGACCTTGTTTTTGAGTGCAATTGCCAATGTCCGAACACAATGGCAACAACCGCTGTTGAAATACGCTTGGGTCTGGCTTGCCTTTGTGTTTTGTTTTTTCAGCATAGCCAATACCAAGCTTCCTCATTATTTGCTGTATGCAGGACCTGCGGTGTGTCTGTTGCTAACCACGGCAGCAGTGTCAGCTAGCCGCCGCATGTGGGCCTTGACTTGGGCTGTTGCAATGTCTGGCTTGGCCGCAATTCTTTTGCTGCCAAGTTATTTGCAGCAGCACCCTGAATGGGTGGCTGACGTGTTTTACAAAAGCTTGTTAGATGCGTCACCTCACACCCAGATGAAGGTTTGGTTGTTTGCACTTCCCTTGCTACTCTATGTTGCGCCTGCTTTAAATCATGTGTTGCGCGTGGCCAAACCTGCCAACACCTATATGACCCATGGATTTGGGTTTATGTCCTTTTCGGTTTTTCAAACCAGCGTTTTAGCACTCGTTGTATTGCCATGGTGGTCGCAAACACTTCAGGCTCCAGTGCAAGGACTCGCTTTGAAGTTTCGTGATCAGTCCAGCACCATTGTTCAATGGGGTGTTCACCTTCCTTCGTTCGCCACTTACAGGCAACAAGAGGCTCCCAGACGAGAGCCACTGCCAGGCGAGATGGCCTTGGTCAAGAACACCAAAGCGTATTGGCCTTCAGACTGGGAAACCCTGGAGGTGATAGGACCCCTTGCCGTTGTGAAGTCGCCAGACCCATTGAGGAGCAAACCATGACGCATCCCAGGCAGCCATTGCGCACACGAGTTTTGAAAAAGAATTTTCATTGCCTGCCGGGATGTATCGGATTGTTCTTGCTTGCATCATTGGTTTTCAGTGTTTACCCACAATTGGACCTGTGGGCATCCCATTTGTTTTACGCAGATTCTGGAAATTTCCCTGCTAACGAGATGTTGCTGGTCAAGGCGATCTACCACGGTACACCATGGGCAGGTCGCTTGCTGTTTGCGAGCTCAATTTTGATTTTGATATTGGCAGTCTTGAAGTCTTCTAAGGTTTCAAGAAGGCATTGGCGTCGTGCTTGTGCCGTTGTTGCCGTGGTTGTTCTAGGCATTGGACTTTTGGTGCATACAGTGTTGAAGGACGGCATGGGACGTCCTCGTCCTCGGGATGTGCAGGCTTTTGCGGGCC
The DNA here is from genome assembly GCA_903856875.1 of uncultured Burkholderiales bacterium. Taxonomy (GTDB): domain Bacteria; phylum Pseudomonadota; class Gammaproteobacteria; order Burkholderiales; family Burkholderiaceae_C; genus Limnohabitans_A. The sequence goes on along the minus strand of CAIODE010000089.1, from coordinate 5,219 downwards.
CTGCTGCATTTGTTCCTGTCTTTGTACCGAGTCAATTCTGTCATACGAACTGCTCATTTGTAAGTGGGCATGCTGCGGTTGGATTTGCGCTCATGTCCTTGGGCATGTTCGCCATTCGCAGAAAGCGGCAATTTTGGCTTCTCACGGGCTTGGCCGTGGGCGGCTTAATTGGTCTGGCGCGAATAGCGCAGGGAGGCCATTTCTTAAGCGACATTGTTTTTTCCTTGATCGCTATTTGGTCATCTCACTTGTTGATCAGAGCTGTCTGGTTGCGATTTAGAGGGTGGCAGATCCATAAAAGGGCCGTGCCCATTTCCAATATGCATCAAAGTTTGTAACAATTAAGGGCAATCGCGCACCAAAGTAGAGATCTTCATCAAATTGTCATCAAATTGAAACTTATGGAGTCAATACTAAGATGGTGAGCCTTTTAAACAGGCAGATTTCTAATTTAAGAATGGATGCGACCAATTGAGCAAGACAACTTCATTGACTTCTGATGACTCAAATTCTGGCATCAACTTGCTTGACCGTGACGGAAGTATCCTGGCTTTCAATGAGCGTGTTTTAGATTGGGCGAAACGACCAGAAGTTCCGCTTTTAGAGCGGCTACGTTATCTTTGTATCGTTTCTTCTAATTTGGATGAATTTTTCGAAGTGCGTGCTGACTTGCACATGTCAGCTTTTAGAGGCGGAGACGAAAAGGGCACTTACAACATCAAAACATTTGAGACCGTCTATCACACGGCCAGAGATTTGGTGGCCGAACAATACAGTTTGTACAACGCTGTTTTGCTGCCCAGTTTGCACAAAGTAGGCATCAAATTACTTTCTCATGGCGAGAGAAATTTGGTTCAAAAAAAATGGGTTCAAGATTATTTCAGGCGCGAAGTTAAGCCACTGTTGGTGCCTGTAGGTCTTGATCCTGCTCACCCATTCCCCCAAGTCGCCAACAAATCCTTGAACTTCATTGTTCAATTGTCTGGCAAGGATGCGTTTGGAAGGTCCAATGACATTGCCATTGTCAAAGTGCCCAGAGTTTTGCCCAGGGTCATTGCGCTTCCTGCCAAAGTAGCAGGTCATGGCAAAGCGTTTGTTCTATTGTCCAGCGTCATTCGTGCAAATTTGGATGAATTATTCCCAGGTCGAGAAGTCGGACAATTTTCGCAGTTTAGGGTCACAAGAAACTCAGACTTGTCAGTTGATGAGGAAGAAGTTGAGAACTTGCGAACAGCCTTGCGCAAGGGCTTGCAACACCGTCAATATGGACAAGCATTGCGTTTAGAAGTTTCGGACAGTTGCTCTGAATATTTGTCTGACTTTTTGCTCAAGCAATTCAGCCTGCCTAAATCTGCTTTGTTCCGAGTTGCAGGTCCTGTGAATTTGGTTCGTCTCAGTCAGCTCATTGATTTGGTAGACGATCCAGCATTGCTTTTCCCTGCTTATCAATCGAGTTTTCCCAAACAGTTAAAGCAAGGCGAATCCATTTTTGCTCGGTTGCAAAAAGAGGATGTGCTTATTCATCAACCGTTTGAAAGTTTTGATGGCGTTTTGGCGTTCCTCAAGGAGGCTGTTGAAGACCCCAAAGTGCTGGCAATTAAACAAACCATTTATCGAACTGGCAGTGATCCTGCCATGATGAATTTACTTCGAGAGGCTGTCAGACGCGGAAAAGAAGTAACCGCTGTGGTCGAACTAAAGGCTCGTTTCGATGAAGAAGCCAATATCAATTGGGCAGAGCAATTGGAGTCTGTGGGTGCACAAGTCGTTTATGGTGTCGTGGGCTTGAAAACGCACGCCAAAATGTTGTTGGTCACACGTCGAGAGGGGCGCGTGCTCAAGCGATATGGTCATTTGTCGACAGGCAATTACAACCCCAGAACGGCAAAGCTTTATACAGATTTGAGCTACCTCACGAGCGATGCACGCATGACCGCAGACATGGACACCTTGTTTGTTCATCTTGCAAGTCCAAGTCGTTTGGGAAGAATGCACAAGTTGTGGTCTGCACCATTTCACTTGCAGATGAACATGGTAGAAAAAATTGAAGCAGTTGGCGCGGCTGCTCTCAAAGGCTTGCCAGCAAGGATTGTGGCGAAAATGAATTCGTTAACCGATCCAGTACTTATCCATGCCCTCATTTTGGCAGGTCAAAAAGGTGCGCAAATTGATTTGATCGTCAGAGGCGCATGCATGTTGCCTGCTGGCATTCCAGGCAAGACCGGCAACATTCGCGTTCGGTCCATCATTGGCAGGTTTTTAGAGCATTCTCGTGTCTTCTTTTTTGAGGTTGGCACAGTGCAAGATATTTACCTGTCAAGTGCCGACTGGATGACCCGCAATATGACTCGCCGAGTTGAGTTGGCTTGGCCCGTTTTGGAACTGTCTTTGAGACAAAGACTGGTTGACGAATGTCTGTTAGCTTATTTGCATGACACACGCAATGCTTGGACTTTAGATGCTGATGGTAAATACCGTCGTGTGGAGAAGCAAGGACGAAAACCTCAAAGTGCGCAAGCGTTGCTGATGCAGAAGTATTTGCCGGTTCGTTCAAAGTCTGGTTAAGTTGAGTCAATTCGTCCAAACTTGAAAATAAGCATCAAAGATGGATTTAATTTTCTGGCGACATGCTGAAGCATTTGAATCCTTGGAAGGTCAAGATGACCTTTCACGTACGCTGACACCTAAGGGCGAAAAGCAAGCCGCCAGAATGAGTCAGTGGCTAGATCGGCAGTTGCCTGAAGGCATTCGTGTCATGTCCAGCCCAGCGGTTCGTTGTGAGCAAACCGTTAAGGCGCTTGGTAGAAAAGTGAAATACAAATCTGAGCTTTTGCCCAATGCCAGCTTGGATGATTTGTTGGTCACGGCTGGTTGGCCAGATTCTAAAATGTCGGTGCTGATTGTGGGCCACCAGCCTGTATTGGGAAAGGCGGTGGCTTACTTATTGGGGCTTCCAAACGGCGAATGCTCGGTTAGAAAGGGTGCCGTTTGGTGGCTTAGAAGCAGAGTGCGAGAAGGTGACACACAATCGATTGTGGTGAGTGTTCAAACACCCGAGCTTCTTTGATTACGACTTGGCGGGCCGTCCAGTTTTCAATGCCGGCACATTGGTTAAAGCAGCCAAAAATGCTTTGTCGTTCAGGCTGCTTAAAAGCTTGAGGCCAGCACGCAAAATTTCACTTTTCTTCGCGCTGTGTTTTAAACCAAGGGCTTTTTGTTTCAAGCCAGCAATGGCTTGGTATTCGTCTTTGGGAAATGTGAAGCTGTCTCTTACCAGCTTTGGCTTTTTGAGCTTTGCCTCGACAACTGGCGCAGCTTTGGCTTTGACCTTGGGCTGAGTAGACGCCTTCTTTGTAGGCGCAGCCGGAGTTTTATTTACGGGCTTTTTGTTCACAATGGCCTTGGCCTTCACAGGTGCTTTGGTGGCCGTTTTGCGAGGGGCTCTTTTAGTGGCTTTGCGTGCAGTCTTTTTAGCTGTAGGTAGGGAAATCTGAGTTGTAGCTGTGGCTGATTTTTCAGCGACTTTGGCAGAACCAGGGTTTGCGGTTGGCTGGATGGTGTTCTCAGTGGACATGTTCAAAATTGAAAAAGAGTTAAACGTGTAAATAGTTTATATCGTTTTTCCATTGATTTCAAGCATTTCGAGTTGCCAAGTGGTTTTTTGCCAAGCGATGCATTCTTCTCGGAGTAAATGGGCCGATTGAGGCCATTGCTGAATCCAGGATTTTTTGCATTGAATGACAAATCCAGTTTTGTTGTCGTCTGCAATTTTGAGGCTGATGCCTTTGAGGTCTGGGTCTCTTCTTGCGTGGCACAAAATGGCAGCAACTCGCAGACTCATCAACTGAATCATGAACTCGGGGTTTTTCAATTCAATCTCTAACTTTTTAAGCTTGCCACGATGGCCAAGAATGAGCTGGCTTAGGCGATGCAACTCCGACATGGAAAAGCCTGGCAAGTCGGCATTGTCAAGAATATAAGCGCCATGCTTGTGAAAATCGCTGTGTGAAATGCGTGTGCCGATTTCAAGCAAATGGGCTGCCCAACCGAGTTTTTTTTCAAGTCGCAAAGCTCGGTCTGAATCACAGGTCGATTTGTCTAAAACACCTTTGAACAAATTGACGGCTGTTTTCTGCACGCGTTCTGCTTGCTCAACATCTACTGCAAATCGATTGCCTAAAGCGGCCACCATGGTGGTGCGCAGATCGGTGTTTTCTTCTCTTTGTAAAAGATCGTACAAAACGCCGTGCCTGAGTGCGCCTTGTGCGGCGTGCATGGTGTCAATTTGCATCAGATCGAAGAGGGCGCATAAGACAGCCAAACCCCCGCCGAGGACTGGTTTTCGATCTTCTTTGACGCCTTCCAGTCGAAGGGCATCAACTTGTACTGACTTGATTAATTTTTCTTTGAGCCAGTTCAGCCCTTCACGGGAGATTGTTTCTTCTGGCCAACCCGCAGCTTGCAGAACATCGGCTACAGCACCAATGGTTCCAGAGGATCCATAGGCAACATCCCAAGAATTCTTTGGGTACAAAGACAAGGCTTCATCGAGTACAGCCTTTGCCGCAACTTCGGCCCAATCAAATGCAGAAACAGAGAATTCTCCGTCTGCAAAGTATTTCATGGACCACTTCACGCTACCTACGCGATAGGACTCCATGGTTTGAGGCTTGAAGCCACTGCCTAGAATGATTTCGGTTGACCTACCGCCGATGTCAATGACCAAGCGCTTCTCTTCAGATTGAGGCAGTAAATTGACAACCCCAGAGTAAATTAAACGAGCCTCTTCTCGGCCAGAAATCACTTCGATTGGAAACCCTAGGAGTTTCTCTGCGTGGCTAAGAAACTCGTCTCTGTTTTTTGCCTCGCGAAGGGTTTGGGTGGCAACTGCGCGAACGAACTTGGTCCCAAAACCAGAAAGTCTTTCAGAAAATCGAGCCAAACATTCCCAACCGCGCTGCATGGCTTCAAGAGATAGCATTCGGTCAGCATCGAGTCCGTTGCCTTGCCTGACGGTTTCTTTGAGGTATTCGACACGTCGAATATGCCCATGCTCCAACACCCCAATTTCCAGACGAAAGCTGTTGGAGCCCAAATCAATGGCTGCTAATAATTGTCCGTTTTGCATCTCAATACTTCAGTCTTGCTTAGAAATTTCATCAAAGTTTCTGATTTTGTGTCTAAATTTTGTCATTTTGATGACAATGAATGCGAATAAT
>CAIODE010000088.1 GCA_903856875.1 uncultured Burkholderiales bacterium | reverse complement strand
CAGTCAAGACCCGGAATTGCAGCGTGCATTGGTGGCCGCTTTGGATGAAATACTTTCAGAAGACTGATCAATTTAAATAGGAGAGAACATGGCTTTAACACCCTTTCAAGTAGACGGCAAACCCGTCCAAATCGACAGCGATCCGCAAATGCCATTGCTTTATGCATTGCGCGATGATCTGAAAATGAACAATCCCAAATTTGGCTGCGGCCTGGCCCAATGTGGCGCGTGCACGGTGCACATCGACGGCCAAGCGGTGCGTTCGTGTGTCATGCCTGTATCGGCGGTGAAGGGCAAAAAAGTGACCACCCTTGCTGGCCTAGGCACTCCCGAAAAACCACATCCCATTCAAGTTGCATTTTTAGAAGAGCAAGTGCCGCAGTGTGGCCATTGCATCAATGGTTGGGTCATGACTTCTGCTGCATTTTTGAAAAAAAATCCAAAAGCCAGCGATACAGAAATCAAAACTGCGCTTGAAGGCTTGAAGTGCCGTTGCGGCACGCATGTCGCCATCTTGCGTGCTATCAAGCGCGCTCAAACCTTGATGGCTTAAGGAGATCACATGACACACAAGTTCAATCAAGACAGTGCCAGTCCAACTCAATTGCAAGAAGACAAGACAGAAGTTGTCAGTGGTACTTCAAGACGTGATTTTTTAAGTGCAGCCGGTGCGCTTGTTGTCTCAGTCGCCAGTGGCAGCCTGCCAACTGAAGCCTTTGCGCAAGCGGCAGGCAATCCAGCTGCCTCCGCAGGTAGCGCTGTGGGGACTACGTTGGCGACCATCAGCGCCATCAAACCTGCACTGAAAGCAGAAGAGCTAGATTCATGGGTGGCAATCCAACCCGATGGCAACGTGGTGGCCTATTACGGCAAAGTTGACTTGGGTCAGAGCTTGGATGTGGCCATTGGCCAAATCGTGGCCGAAGAGTTGGATGTGTCCTACCGCAAAGTCAAAATTGTGATGGGCAACTCTGCCACTTCTTTGAATCAGGGCGGCGCCTCCAGCGCTTTGGGTATTCAGGCAGGCGCCAAACCGCTTCGCAATGCGGCAGCAGAAGCACGACGCATCTTGCTCAATCTGGCCAGCGAAAAACTGAATGTGCCAGTGGCCAATTTGAGCGTCTTTGACGGTGTCATTTCTGTCAAAGGCAACGAAGCTCAAAAAGTTTCTTATGCCGAACTGATCGGCGGCAAGTATTTCAATTCCAAAGTGGTTTGGAACAAGCAAATTGGCAATCAATTGGATGTCAAAGGCGCTGCCAAATTGAAGTCGCCTTCAGATTACAAAGTGGTGGGATTGTCTTTGCCGCGCAACGATGTGGCGTGGAAAGTCTTTGGTACCGAAGGCAATATTGCCGATGTGAAAGTGCCAGGCATGTTGCATGCACGCGTGATTCGCACACCTGTCGCTGGCGGGCTTGCAGACAAAGTAGACGAGTCCTCCATCAAGCACATTAAAGGTGCCCGTGTGGTGCGCGAAAAGAATTTCTTGGCTGTGGCGGCTGAGCGTGAGTGGGACGCCGTGAAGGCCGCCAAAGAATTGAAAGTCACATGGGTGGCCAGCAGCAAACCATTTCCTGAGTTTGAAAAGCTTCATGAGCACATTCGCCAAGCCCCCACACGCAAGCGTTCTGAGGACATCAAAAATGGTGATGTTGCCGCGGCTTTGAAGTCGGCCGTGAAGGTGGTGGAGGCCGAGTATTTATGGCCTTTCCAATCTCACGCCAGCATGGGCCCGGCCAGCGCTGTGGCCGATGTGAAGGCAGACAAAATCACCATTTGGACAGGCTCGCAGAAACCGCATTACGCACGCGATGGCGTTGCCGCTTTGCTGAAGGTGCCCGTTGAAACGGTCGAAGCCATTTGGGTTCAAGGACCTGGCTCTTATGGTCGCAACGATGCAGGTGATGCAGTGCTAGACGCTGCCATGATTTCAAAGTTGATCGGTCAGCCTGTGCGTGTTCAAGGCATGCGGCATGACGGCACGGCTTGGGACCCTAAAGCGCCTGCATCGGTTCACCGTGCTCGCGCCGCCATTGATGCATCTGGCAAAGTGGTGGGCTACGACTTCACAACACGCGCTTTCTCTCGAGCCACAATCGACAGCAATGAGTCCGATCCCAGTGACAGTTTGGTGGGCATGGAGTTGGGTTTGCCACCCAAAGGCGGCATCACTTTTGGCACGCCCGAAGAAAGCTATGCCTTCGACAACAAAATGTTGGCATGGGAAGTGATTCCCGATTTGATTGCCAGCGCTTCGCCCATGCGAACCTCACACATGCGCGATCCAGTGGGTTTGCAAATTCAATTTGCAAGTGAGCAGTTCATTGATGAATTGGCCTACGCCACTGGCGAAGATCCTGTTGCATTCCGTGTGAAATATGCCAAGGCGCCTCGCGACATTGCAGTTCTGAAAGCGGCCGCCGAAAAGTCAGGTTGGGAGCCCAGAGGCCAAGCCAAGCGTGACAGGCGGAGCCCTATTTTGAGCGGCCGTGGCATTGCCTACGCTCAACGCGCAGGCACCATCGTGGCCGTGGTTGCAGAGATTGAAGTGGAACGCAAGACGGGTCGAATTTGGGGCCGTAAATTCACAGTGGCACACGATTGCGGCTTGATCGTGAACCCACAAGGTTTGCGCTACACCATTGAAGGGGCGCTGGTTCAAGCGCTGTCCAGAACCATCTTTGAAGAGGTGCAGTTTGCGCCCGACAAAGTCAAAAGTGTCGATTGGAACAGCTACCCCATATTGGAAATCAAAGATGCACCAGAAGAAATAGACATCGTTTTGATCAACCGGCCAGAAGCGCCGCCAACGGGTGCAGGAGAAGCAACCTGCCGCGTGGTGCCTGCCGCGGTGGCTAATGCATTCTTTGATGCCACGGGTGTCCGGATGCGCCAAGCACCCATGAACCCTGCACGTGTGAAATCCATTTTGGCCGCCCTATGAAGGAGCACTTCATGCAGCAAGTTTGTTTGGATCAAGATGTGAATGTTTCAAAAGCCATCACGCGAAGGCTTGCGCTTTGCTTGGTATCAGCTTTCTTAAGCATGCCTGCATGGGCTCAACCTGTCACAAACCAGAGCAGCGGCCCGCATGAAGCCATTTTCATGAACAAGGCTTCAGACCGCGAAGCTTGGCTGTTAGAGCGGGCACGCAAAGAAGGTGGCGTTACGCTTTACACCTCGTTGGCCCCTACAGAGTCCGGGCCTTTGATGGCCGAGTTTGAAAAAAAATACGGCATCAAAGTGACGGTGTGGCGAGGCTTGAGCGATGGCGTGGTTCAACGCGTTGTCAACGAAGGCCGCGCCAAACGCCATACGGTAGACGTGGTGGAAACCAACGGGCCCGAGATGGAAATGTTGGCGCGTGAAAAAATGCTGTCTGAATTTCACAGTCCGCACATTGCCGATTTACCGCAAGGCATGATTCCCAAGCACCGCATGTGGATGCCCGACCGTGTGAACTTTTTTGTGGTTGCATTCAACACGCAAAAACTCAAACGCGAAGACTTGCCCAAACACTATGAAGGCTTTACCGAAGCCAAGTGGAAAGGCCGCATTGCCATTGAATCGACGGACGCAGAGTGGATGGGCGGCTTGGTGAACGCCTTGTGCGAACAACGCGGCATGGCGTTCTTCAAGAAATTGTCAGAGCAAAAACCAGATGTTCGCAAAGGCCATATTTTGCTGGCACAAATGGTGGCGGCCGGTGAAACGGATGTGGGCTTGACCATTTACAACGCCAATGCCCAATCCTTGAAACAACGCGGCGCGCCCATCGATTGGGTGCCCATAGAGCCAACATTGGCGCGCCCCCAAGGTGTGGGTGTTGCTCGCAATGCCGCGCATCCGCATGCGGCGGCCTTGTTGGCAGACTTTATTCTTTCGCCGGAAGCGCAAACACTTTTGAACAGCATGGGCCGTCCGCCCGCCAGTCAAAAAGTGAAATCTAACTTGAACAATTTCAATTATGTGCTGACCGATCCTGGCATCGTCGTTGACGAAGCCGAGAAATGGAACCAGCATTGGACACGCTTGTTTTTAAGCAAATAACCTCGTATCACTCTGACTCAAAAAATCACCATGACACACTCCACCGCAATTCAACAATTGATCGAAGACTTGGCCACGGCCAATCAAATTTTGGCCAACGAAGGCGTCTTTGATGGCTTTGGCCACATCAGTGTCCGCAACCCAGAAAACCCAGAGCGCTTTTTCATTGCGCGCAGCATGGCGCCCGCATCGGTGACGGCCGATGACATCGTCGAGTGCGATTTGGAGGGTGACGTGCACGACGCGAAAGGTCGAAAATCCTATTTGGAAAGGTTCATTCACAGTGCGATCTTTAAAAAACGCCCAGACGTGAACTCTGTGGTGCATAGCCACTCTCCCGCCATCATTCCTTTTGGTGTGACGGGCGCACGCCTGCGGCCCATTTGCCACATGAGTGGCTTCTTGGGCAGCAGTGTTCCCACTTTTGAAATTCGCGACACTTTAGGTGAAACCTCCGACATGCTCATTCGCAACCAAAGCATCGGCGAGTCATTGGCAGACACCTTGGGCAACAACACCGTGGCTTTGCTGCGTGGCCATGGCAACGTGGTGGTGGCCAATTCAATTCAGCTTGCGGTGTTCCGTGCTTACTACACCGAAGGCAATGCCAAGTTGCAAGCCGAGGCCATGCGCATGAGCTTTGGCATGGGTGCGGGCGAGCCGGTTTATTTGTCTGAAGCAGAAGCGCGCAACTCTGCTGAAACCAATGCGGGTCAAGTTGAGCGCCCTTGGAATGTTAGGAAAAGCAAACTTCCAAAGCAAGTCAATTGATCAAAGCAGTTCAAATATCTACTTGCCAACTCACTGTATCAATTTCGGAAATGCCCATGTCTTTTTT
>CAIODE010000087.1 GCA_903856875.1 uncultured Burkholderiales bacterium | reverse complement strand
TTGGGCACATAGGCAAAAGCAGTGCTGTCTATCAAATGGATGGTGTATCCATCGGCTGGGGCCTTGGCTGCAGCATCTGCCCCAATTGTTGTGCTGGCACCAGGTTTGTAATCAAACACGATCGGTTGTCTCAACAATTTTTCAGCCTTGCCACCCACAATTCGGGCCCATTGATCAGCACCGCCGCCGGCAGGGTAGGGCACAATCAATTTGATCGCTTTTTCAGGATATGGACCGGCCCATGCACGGCCCATGACACCCAAGCTAGCGACACCAAGGCTAGCCCATTGAATCAACTCTCTTCTATTGCGCATGTCTTGACTCCTGCTGATTGAGGGGGTGTCCAGATTTTGGACTTACTGGATGTCTGGTTTTGCATCAAGGTCCAGAGGATAAATAGGGCGTCGAACCTGTTTGAAGTCAAGAACGCTGAAATCAGAAGTGCAGACGCCTACGCCGGCGCATTCGACAATGGCGCTGGCCAAGTGGCCAAATCCTGCTCGCCAGTGGACTCGGCTTTTAAGCATCAGAAAGCGCTTCTTACTCGGGTCAATTCCTTGTGAAGCAAAACATTCAATGTCGTTTGGCTCTTGTTGCCGTGAGATGACAAGGATTTCGACTTTTCCAGTATCAAGTACTGCGGTGGGGCCCATGTCCATCTGAACCCCTTTTGACATGGGTCCACGGTTCACAAAGCGGCCGTCAGAAAGATGTTTCACAGTTCCAGTGACCTTGAGCGCTTGTCCCTTAAGGCCTAGGCTTGGCATGTCAAGCTTTCCACCTAGCATGAGCGTGATGTGTGCGCCCAAACCAGCCTTCTGCATTTCACTAACAGCTTTCGGATCAAATACAGCAAACGCTGCCACATCTTCCAGTCCTGATTGGAGAATGCCATCAAGCACGGCCATCGTGTCCATTGTGCCGCCGGACGCAGCGTTGTCGCAGTGGTCCAGTAGGACCACCGGACCCGCGTTTGCAGTAGGAATTATCGAGCGCGCACGGGCAAGTGACTTCTCAAGAGGCTCCACCTGATAGACCCATGTTGCGCGGTCGTTCCATGCCATGTCGAGTAACTCATCACACCAACGCCGAGCCAGCGCAGGATCATTGTCGGTAACGACCACAGCCGACAGTCCTGCATTCACGATATCGGCATGTGGAAATCCAACGAACAAGCTTGCGCAGAGCGCACCTTGTCTTTCCATTTCTGCTGCGCGCTCTTGAATTTCACGATTTGGCGAGTCGAGGCTAGACTGGCGCATCACGTGAGGCAACATGGGGCGCTGTCCCCAAGCCATGAAAGGATTGACTTTGCCGGCCAATTTAGCAAAAAGTGCAGCGCCTGCACGTCGTCCGGTCTCGTAGACGTCGACATGCGGATAAGTCTGGAATCCTGCAATCACGTCAGCGTTGTTGATCATCGCAGGATAGACGTTGGCATGCATGTCAAGCGCAACGCCGATGGGTGTGTGTGGCGCAATGCGTCGCAGGCGAGCAAGTAGCTCGCCTTCACCGTCAGGGTAGCTTTCAGTAACCATGGCGCCATGCAAATCTAGCAGGATGGCATCACATCCATCTGAAACAGCATCGCAAATTCTTTGGCACATGTATTCGTAGGCCGCATCTTCAACTGGGCCGCTTGGCCAAGCATGGCCTGATACCGGGACGGAAATGGTGGCACCTGCCTGCTCGGCAAGCTCAATGAATGCACCAATGGCAGTGCCAGTGCCCCGCACTGCGTTGATAGCAGCATCACCCTCAAGAGGCAGAGAGCTTGCCCTGGCGAATCGGCTAATGGGCGTTGGCACAGGTGAGAACGTATTGGTCTCGTGATTCATTTGGGCTATGACGATCTTCATGGTTTTCCTTCAACAACAATGTGCGATTGAGTTCTAAGCAGCGCATTGATCTAGCGTCAAAATTAGTTTACGATTCCGAACACCACTTATTACTTTAAAAGGTATTTGCATGTACGATTTAATTAGCCGACTCACATTAAAACAACTGATGACTGAGCAGCTACCTGGCTTTTTAATGGCGTTCACGGTGGCTGAACTTTTTTACAAGTTCCACAGTTTCATGCTCGAAACTGGCGCTTTTTTAATCACATGGTATGTCCTTGGCGCCATTCAAGCCAAACTAAAGACGGCTTTAATTCCCAAGCC
>CAIODE010000086.1 GCA_903856875.1 uncultured Burkholderiales bacterium | reverse complement strand
CAGCAATTGCGCATTCGGCAACTGGTAGAAAACTGGGCCGTCTGGCGCGATGCAGGACTTTGGGACAAATTTCGCACCGTCTGGCATGACGATGGCGTCATGATGGCCACTTGGTTTCAAGGCACTTTCGAAGAATTCATCAAGGTGACCATCGAGGGCTGGAACAAGGGCGTTAGCATTCTGCACTTTTTAGGCGGTTCTTCCATTGAAGTCCAAGCTACTCGCGCCATTTCACAAACAAAAATGACCATTTCTCAGCGCGGTCTGGTTGAAGGCGTGCTCTGCGATGTCGTTTGCACAGGTCGTTTTTATGACTTCTTTGAAGAGCGTGATGGTCAGTGGGGCTTGGTTCACCGCCAACCCATTTACGAAAAAGATCGAATTGATCCGGTAGATCCATCGGCCGTACTTAAATTAGATGCCGAAGCCCTGTCAAAATTTCCAGAAGGTTATCGGCACCTGGCCTACATTCAAACGCGCATTGGCTATACCGTGAAAATGGACATGCCCATGCTCAAGGGCGAGGGTGTTCAAGATCTTTACAGACGTGGCGACAACTGGTTAAAAGGTTTGCCTTTAGAACGCTAGGAGACTGACCCGCCAAGGTCAGCCCAAGTCCTCTTCAATAAAAGCTTTGACGCTGCGCCATGGCACCCATGCGCGCATTGATTTCAAAAAATTCTGCCACAGTGCCATCAATGATGTCTTTGGCAGATTTCACTGAGTCAATCAAACCCGCTGACTGCCCCGCCAATGCAGGCGCAGCCTCCATGTCACCCTTGAAGTAAACATTCAAAATGCCTTTCATGTCGTCAAAAGACATGATGCCTTGCTCATGAATGACGCTGGTACGTTCAGATTTCAGAGCTCGAATACAAGGTGTTGATTTGGTATTCAACATCCAAGTCCCAGTCTCTTTGGAACCAATAATGGCATTTTTAAAGTTATCGTGAACAGGGCTCTCTGCACAACTGACAAAGCGCGTTCCCATTTGAATGGCTTCAGCACCCAGCGCAAAAGCTGCAGCCATGCCTCTGCCATCGCAAATGCCACCGGCTGCAATCAGAGGCACATTGACCTTGGCACGAATAGCTTGTAACAGCACCAGCGTGGAAACATCTTCGGGGTTTTTAAAACCGCCGCCTTCAGAGCCTTCAACGACCAGACCATCAATGCCAGCATCGACACACTTCATGGCAGCATCTACAGTGGGTACAGCGTGATACACCGTGATACCGGCATCCTTCAAGGGCTGAACAAATTTAGCAGGACTGCCGGCAGAGGTCGTCACAAATTTCACGCCCGATGCACACACAAATTTCAGCATGGCATCGTCTTTTAAAAATCGAATAGGCAAATTAACACCAAATGGCAAATTCAATTCGCGCATTTTTTTAATTTCGGCTTGGCAATTTTCGGTTTCACCCGAAGACGTTTCAATGATGCCAAGGCCGCCGGCTCTGGATACGGCAGAGGCCAGTTGCGTTCGAGCGATCCAGCCCATGGGGGCTTGCAAGATAGGGTACTTGGCACCGGTGTGCGCCAAGACTCTGTTTGTGTTTGTCGTTGAGTG
>CAIODE010000085.1 GCA_903856875.1 uncultured Burkholderiales bacterium | reverse complement strand
TCCATTTGGCATCTGCCGTGTCTGGCGAATGCGAACAAGACTTTGATCTGGGCATGCGCTCCAACCTAGACAGCACGCGTTTGTTGTTGGAAGGCTTGCGCAAAGCGGGCAACGTGCCGCGCATGGTGTTTGCCAGTTCGGTGGCTGTGTTTGGCCCCGACCCCAGCAATCCCATGCCCAACATTGTGGCCGACAACACGCTGCCGTCGCCCCAAACGTCTTACGGCACGCACAAACTCATGTTGGAGTATCTTTTGGCCGACTTCACACGAAAAGGCTATGTCGATGGCAGAGCTGCACGTTTAATGACCGTTACTGTTCGCCCAGGCAAACCCAACGGCGCGGCTTCCTCATTTTTCAGCGGCATCATTCGCGAGCCACTGGCAGGCCAAGAATCCATTTGCCCTGTGGACGAAAACGTATCTCACTCAGTGTCTTCCCCCAGCAACACCATCAAGTGTTTGATTGCGGTGTTTGAAGCCAGCCGTGAAGCCATGCAAGGTCGCTTGGCTTTGAATTTGCCGGGTCTCAATGTGACCGTCAAAGAAATGCTGCAAGCTCTTGAAGAAGTGGCTGGCTCAAGCGTTCGTCAGCACGTGAAGTTTGTGCGCAACGAACAGATTGCAGGCATTGTGGCCAACTGGGCCAAGGGCGGTAGCGCACAACGCGCGGCAGCCTTGGGCTTGAAACCAGATTCATCCTTCAAAGCCATCATTCAGCAGTACATTGAAGACTGTAAATTACCCTACTACCCATCCCATGCGCTGGATGGCTTGAAAAAATAAGCATGCATCAAAAACTTGTGGCTGTTGATTGGGGCACCTCCTCACTCAGAGGTGCACTCATTAACAGCGATGGCGCAGTGCTTGAAAAGCGCGCCTTTCCTCAAGGCATTCTGCAGGTTGCGCACGGTCAGTTTCAAAACGTTTTTGAACAACGCTTCGCAGATTGGATGACCGACGATACGCTGTGCCTTGTTTCGGGCATGGCGGGCAGCAGGCAAGGTTGGCGTGAAGCGCCCTACTGTCCTTGCCCTAGCGGCTTTGAAGACATTGCCCAACACTTGCAGTGGATTGAAAAAGACCGCATTGGCATTGTGCCGGGCTTGTCCACTTTCAATGACGCCACGCCAGATGTGATGCGCGGCGAAGAAATTCAAATTTTCGGCGCTCTGAACACATTGAAAATTGAAACAGCTCAGTTAGTTTTGCCAGGGACCCACAGCAAATGGGCCAAAGTGTTGGACAGCAAAATTACCGATTTCAAAACGTTTATGACAGGCGAGTTTTACGCACTGCTCAGTCAGCATTCCATCTTGGCCAAAACTTGCTTGCCCGACGCACCTTTGAAAAAAGAAGTGTTTCTGGAAGGCGTCATGCAAAGTCAAAAGCCAGGCGGTCTGCTGCACCATGCCTTTTCTGCCAGAAGTCTGGCCTTGTTTGAAAAGCTCAACCCTGCGCAATCCAGCAGTTACATTTCTGGCTTGTTAATTGGCGAAGAAATCAAGTCTGCTCAAAACAGCATGCAGCCGGACAGCAAGCCCTTGTTCATCTTGGGCAACAGCCAACTCACCCAGCGTTATGCCTTTGCCATGGAAGCATTGGGGCTGCCTGCGCAAGCCGTGGCCGATGAAGTCACCTGGTCAGGTCTTTGGGCCTTGGCGAATCATTTGTACCCAGACCATTTCAAGTTAAGCTAGCGCACATGACGCCTCTTCTTGCCAAATTTCAAGCCTGCATGGACAGCATGCCATTGGTGGCCATCTTGCGCGGCTTGAAACCTGAAGAAGCATTGGCCATCGGTCAAGCCATTGTGAATGCGGGCTTTCACATTCTAGAAGTACCTCTTAACTCTCCCGAACCACTTCGCAGTATTCAAATCTTGTCGGCTGCTTTTCCAAATGCGCTGGTAGGTGCCGGCACAGTGACCACCGCACAACAAGTGCGCGACATTAAAGCCGCAGGGGGCCAACTCATTATTTCGCCCCACCTCAACGACAACGTGGTTTGCGAAGCTGTCAATTTAGGTTTAATTTCCTTGCCCGGTGTGGCCACTCCCTCCGAGGCATTTCGGGCCCTTGCGCTGGGCGCCAATGGCCTCAAGTTATTTCCTGCAGAAATGATCAGCCCCGCAGTGGTCAAGTCAATGTGCGCTGTACTTCCCAAAGATGTGAAACTCATCCCTGTAGGCGGCATTGGCCTTCACAACATGACAGACTACCGCAAAAGCGGCGCTTCAGGATTTGGCATTGGTTCGGCTTTGTTTGCGCCTGGCAAATCGGCTGAAGCGGTGGGTGAATCTGCGGCGGCATTTGTTCACGCTTGGCACAAGCGTTAAGAACTAAGATTTGCATTTTCAAATTTCACGCACTTTACACTTGAATTCAACAGGTTTTTCTCAATCACACACAATAGGCTTTATGAGACT
>CAIODE010000084.1 GCA_903856875.1 uncultured Burkholderiales bacterium | reverse complement strand
GACATCTTCCGAACACAAAGGCTTGAGTTGATTGGCATAGGCGGCTGACGATTTGAACAATTGGGGTCAGATCATGATTAATTTGCGAAGCACAATTAATTGTGCGCTGACCCCAATTGTTTGACGCCTATGCCAATCAGCTCAAGCCTCTTTCCAAAACGCCAATCTTCTCCTATGAAACCCAAAGCAAGAAAAACTTTGAATCAGTAGCTTGGCACCTAGCTAGATGAGTGATAACATTGTAGTAACAACAATGGAAGCTAACATGCAAGTCAACATCCGATCCTTAGGCAACTCCAAGGGCATCCTCATTCCCAAGCCCATCCTTGAGCAAACGGGGTTGCAAGATGTGGCCGAGCTTCGCGTCAACAACGGTGTGATTGAAATCCGACCCGTTAAAACCAACCCCCGAGAGGGCTGGGCCATGGACAGTCAACGGATTGCCATGGACAAAGACGATCATTTGGTTTGGCCAGAATTTGGCAATGTCGATGACAAGGACTTGAAGTGGTAACACCTGCCGAGTTGGCGACTGGCGAAATTTGGCTGGTTCAACTCGACCCCACGGTGGGCAGTGAAATTCAAAAAACCAGACCTTGTGTTTTGATCTCGCCACCAGAAATGTTGAACCACTTGCGAACTGTCATTGTGGCTCCCATGACCACGGGATCACGTTCTGCTGCTTTTCGAATTCCGATTACTTTCAAAGGAAAGTCGGGCCTCATTTTGCTCGACCAAATTCGAACCTTGGACAAATCTCGCTTGGTCAAGCGTGAAGGGGCTGTTCATGGGGCTACACTTAAACGGACATTGATGACGCTGCAACAGATGTTTCAGCCTGTTGCTTGAAATAATTGATACTGCACACGCCATCTTCTTCAAAAAATCATTTAAAAAAGAAATGAAAAGCACACACATTGGTTTAGTGGGACTGGGCGTTATGGGCGAAAACTTAGCCCTTAATTTAGAGCGCAATGGCTTCAGCGTCACCGGTTTTGATTTGGACGTAGCGAAGTGCAGCAGTTTTTCCAAACGCACAGATGGCCTTCAAGCTTGCGCTGCCAATTCCTTGGCCGAGTTGGTGGCCAATTTGCAACTGCCCCGCAGAGTGTGGCTCATGGTGCCTGCTGGAGCTCCCGTAGATGCCGTGTTGAATGAGTTGCGAACTTTGTTATCGCCCGGAGACGTGGTGATAGACGGCGGCAACACGCTGTACCGCGATACCCAAAGACGCATCGACTCACTCGAAGGCACTGACATTTTGTATGTGGGCGCTGGTGTCAGTGGCGGTGAAGAGGGTGCTTTGCACGGTCCTGCTTTGATGCCTGGCGGTACGCCACAAGCGTGGCCTTTGGTGCGTCCGTTTTTGCAAGCCATCGCCGCCAAGGCCGATGATGGCCAAGCCTGCTGCGAATGGATGGGGCCAGGCGGTGCAGGGCACTTCGTGAAGATGGTGCACAACGGCATTGAATATGCCGACATGCAAATGATTTGCGAAACTTATGCGCTCATGAAGAGTTTGGGCATGCCCGCCATGCAAATGAGTGCGGTGTTTCGCGAATGGGGTCAGGGTGAACT
>CAIODE010000083.1 GCA_903856875.1 uncultured Burkholderiales bacterium | reverse complement strand
TCCTTTGCGCCATTGGAAATGGCTTCGGTGGTGCTGTAGCGTTCGTCCACTTCGTAGACGTTCAAACCAACGCGGCCGCGCAATTGACGGGCACACTTTTGTGCGCGCAAGGTGTTCTCATGTGACGCGCCATCGGGGTGAAAAGGCACACCCACCACCAAGGCATCAGGAGTCCACTCTTTGATGCGTTTTTCAATCAATGCAAAACGTGCGTCACCTTCCGCCACCACCGTGGCTTGCGGTGTGGCCTGTTTCAACATTCGATTGCCCACCGCCACCCCTGTGCGTTTGAGTCCAAAATCGAAAGCCAAAAAACTCTGCTGAGACGCAGGCACAGACAGCGCCTGGTCTAGCATCATGCGTGACCCGCATCGGTGGAAAGCATCCAAGGCTGCAAGCCCAAAAGGGCCAAAGCCTTTTCATAGCGTTGCTCGATGGGTGTTTCAAAAATGATGTCCGAGTTGGCTTCCACTGTCAGCCAACTGTTTTCACCAATTTCAGATTCAAGTTGCCCCTCGCCCCATGAGGCATACCCCAAGGTGACCAAGATACGTTTGGGTCCAGAGCCATTGGACAAGGCTTCCAGCACATCCTTGGAGGTGGTCATGGCCAGGCCACCCGGAACACTCAAAGTTGAAGCGTAGATGGAGCTTGAAGCTTCTGCTTGGTCAACGGCTTCGTCATTAGCCGGTTCTTTACTAGCTTCAGAGTTTTCAGCACTGGCCAACCAAATAGGTTCGTGCAACACAAAGCCTCGTTCGGTTTGAACCGGGCCGCCATGCAATACATTGGATTGCAATAAGTCTGGGCGGCGCAGGGGAAGGTCGACTTTGTCAAACAAATGCTTCAGACTGAGTTCGCCGGTCTTGTTGATGATCAAGCCCATGGCACCCCGCTCTGAGTGTTCACACAAATAAACCACACTTTTAGCAAAAGTAGGGTCCTCCAAACCGGGCATGGCAATCAAAAAATGATGCGAAAGCTGAGTGGAGGCAAAATCGGCAGACATGTTCCAATTTTAACGGCCTCCAACCCATGCACAAACCCTTTTCTACCGGCTTGGTCTGGTTTCGGCGAGATTTACGCGTATCAGACAACGCCGCGCTGTTCCACGCCCTCAAAAACTGCACCAAAGTGCATTGCGTCTTTGTCTTTGACACCGAAATCCTCCAGCACCTCCCCAGCCAAGACCGCCGGGTGGCTTTCATTCGAGAATCTTTGGTGGAATTGGACGCATTGCTCAGAGCCACCGCCCTAAAAGCGGGGGTAGAGGCCTCACTGGCACCGCAACTGGGGCTCATTGTTCTGCACGGCAATACCCTCAAAGAAATTCCCCATTTGGCCAAGCAAGTCGAGGCGCAAGCCGTCTTTGCCAACCACGACGATGAGCCCGCAGCCCTTGGCCGCGACGCCCAAGTGCGTGGCGGCTTGGCCAATGCAGGCATTGCCTTTCATACCTACAAAGACCATGTGGTCTTTGAAAGGCAAGAGGTGCTTTCGTTGGCGAGCAAGCCCTACACCGTTTTCACCCCCTACAAAAACGCTTGGTTGAAGAAAATTCGGCCCGAAGATTTAGCCGCATATCCAGTGGCCGAGCACGCCTCCGCCTTGGTACCAAGGCCCGCTCAGTTCCGCCTACCAGTTCCAACACTGCCCGACATTGACTTTGAAAACATCGACCTGGTTGCGCTTCATTACAAACCGGGCGCGTCTGGTGCTCAGGCTTTGCTTGATGACTTTTTGCAACGCATCGATCGCTACGAAGAAACGCGCAATTTCCCTGCTGTCAAAGGCCCCAGCTATTTAAGCGTGCACTTGCGTTTTGGCACCATTTCGATTCGGCAGATGGCCTTGGAAGCTTGGCGCCGTTACAAAACCAGCGAAGGCGCCAGCGTTTGGCTGTCAGAGCTTATTTGGCGAGATTTTTATGCTCAAATTTTGGCCAATTTCCCTCACGTCACCGAGCGCTGTTTCAAGCCCGACTACGATGCCATCCATTGGGACCATGGCCCTCACGGCAAGGCTTTGTTTAAGGCTTGGTGCGAAGGCCGAACCGGCTACCCCTTGGTGGACGCGGCCATGGCGCAAATCAATCAAACGGGCTACATGCACAATCGGCTTCGCATGGTGGTGGCGTCTTTTCTCACCAAAGATTTAGGCGTCGATTGGCGTTGGGGTGAAAAATACTTTGCCCAGCATCTCATTGATTTTGACTTGTCGGCCAACAACGGCGGCTGGCAGTGGGCCAGCTCTAGCGGCTGTGATGCACAGCCCTATTTCCGAATTTTCAACCCTGTGACGCAGAGCGAAAAATTCGATCCAAAGGGTAAATTCATCAAACGTTATTTGCCGCAATTGGCTGGGCTGGAGGGCGCAGACATTCACGCCCCGTGGGATGCCAAACCCTTTTCACTTCAAGCTGCAGGCATTACCCTAGGAAAAGACTATCCCCTGCCCGTCGTGAACCACGCAGAGGCCAGAGAAAAAACCTTGGCACGCTATGCCGTGGTGAAAAAATCAAGCTGACATCGGCGCTAGGCGCCGATGCAGAGCAGCTTAAATGGCCACCATTTCAAAGTCTTCTTTGCGGGCACCGCACTCAGGGCACGTCCAGTTCATGGGTACGTCGGCCCATGCAGTGCCAGGGGCAATGCCATCTTCAGGGCAACCAGCAGCCTCGTCGTAAATCCAGCCGCAAATTAAGCACATCCAAGTTTTAGTATCAGTCACAGTGGGTTACCGGTGTCGAATAGAATGGTGAGATTGTATCGGGCTTCACTGTAACTCATGACCACTACATTACCGCCGTCAGACCTGCCTGAAGACGACCTCGAAAACGAGGAAGAAGCCGTCATTGCATGCGTTTTGGTGTTCAATGCCAGCGACCCCAGCGGCGCTAGCGGCATCAGCGCCGATGTTTTGGCCCTTGCCTCTGTAGGCGCACATGCGCTGCCTGTTCTCACAGGCGC
>CAIODE010000082.1 GCA_903856875.1 uncultured Burkholderiales bacterium | reverse complement strand
CGTTGTCAGTCATGATGGGCCGTCAAAGTGGAAACATGCAAGTCAGCGCTTGCTCATGGGATGGAAGGCATTCAGAGCCGTATTGTGAACACTTTTGGTGCTTTGTGCGCCACCCTTACCCCAAGTTCACAAAATTTTTGTCAACAGCGCGTCCACGCCCGCTTGCCAGGGTGGCAACTTGAGCTGGAGCGCTTGTTCCAAGCGACTGCAGTTGAGCCGGGAATTAAGGGGGCGCGCGGCAGGCGTGGGGAAATCAGAGGTGGGCACGGCCACGAAATCCTTGACCGCATAGTTCAGGCTGGGCTTGATCTGCTTTGCTTTGGCCAACACATATTCTGCGTAGGCATACCAAGTGGTCTCGCCGGCCGCGGCCAAATGATAGATGCCTGTCAAAGGTTTCGATGCTTGAAGGGCCAGTGCCGTGATGTCTGCCAATAAAGCGGCCCCAGTGGGCGCGCCAAACTGGTCATTGATCACGGTCATTCGTTCGCGCTCTTGGGCCAAGCGCAACATGGTCTTGGCAAAATTGCCGCCCTCGGTGCCATAGACCCAGCTGGTCCGGAAAATAACATGCTTAGAAGCGTGTTGCGCAATGCCTTTTTCTCCCGCCAATTTGCTGTGTCCGTAAACATTCAAAGGCCCTGCGGCATCCGTTTCAAGCCAGGGCTTTTGTCCTGAGCCATTAAACACATAATCTGTTGAGAAGTGGACCAAATAAGCGCCAATGGCGGCGCAAGCGCTCGACAAAGCTTCAGGTGCAAGTTCATTCACCAAAAATGCTGTCTGTGAATCTGATTCGGCTTTGTCGACGGCGGTATAAGCAGCAGCATTGACCACCACATCTGGTACAAAAGTGCGAACCGTCTCAACCAGCCCTTCCAAGTTGCTCAGATCACCACAATGCGAGGCGCTGCTTCGATCAAGTGCCAGCAACTCACCCAGAGGCGCCAAGCTGCGCTGCAACTCCCAACCCACTTGGCCGTTTTTTCCGAGCAATAAAATTTTCATGAGGTGCTTACGATGTGGCTCAGGCTGTGTATTGCTTAGAAACCCAATCGCGATAAGCACCGCTTTGCACATGCGCCACCCATTCGGTATTTTCCAAATACCAAGCCACCGTTTTGCGAATACCCGTCTCAAAAGTTTCAGCCGGTTTCCAAGCCAATTCTTTTTCTAACTTGCGTGCGTCAATGGCATAGCGCCTGTCGTGACCGGGGCGGTCTTTCACATAAGAAATTTGCGTGGTGTAACTGGCCCCATCAGCTCGAGGGCGCAACTCATCGAGCAAGGCACACACTGTTTTCACAATCTCAATGTTGGGCTTTTCGTTCCAGCCACCTACGTTGTAGGTTTCGCCCAAACGGCCGCCTTCCAACACACGCCGAATGGCACTGCAGTGGTCTTTCACATACAGCCAATCGCGCACCTGCATGCCATCGCCATACACAGGCAAAGGCTTGCCCGCCAAGGCATTGACAATCATGAGCGGTATGAGCTTCTCTGGAAAGTGCAAAGGGCCATAGTTGTTGCTGCAATTGGTGGTGACCACTGGCATGCCATAGGTGTGGTGCCATGCCCGAACCAAATGATCGCTGGCGGCTTTGCTAGCGCTGTAAGGGCTGTTGGGTTCGTACTGATGGTGTTCCGTGAACGCAGGGTCTTGCGGTGCAAGGCTGCCATACACCTCATCGGTCGAGACATGCAAAAAGCGAAACTGACTTTGCGCTTCAGCATTCAAGCCATGCCAGTAACCTCGCACCGATTCCAACAAACGGAAAGTGCCCACAATGTTGGTTTCAATGAATTCACCAGGGCCATGAATGGAGCGGTCCACATGGCTTTCAGCGGCAAAGTTCAACACGGCACGGGGTTGGTGTTCGGCCAACAATTTGGGCAACAGCGCCACATCGCCAATGTCGCCTTGCACAAAAACATGCCCCGGATTGTTTTTCAAGGAGGCCAAGGACTCCAAATTACCGGCGTAGGTGAGCTTGTCGAGATTGACTATTTTTTCATCGCTGTGAGCCACCCAGTCCAAGACAAAATTGGCACCAATGAAGCCTGCGCCGCCGGTTATGAGAACGGACATGTTTTTTTCTTTCCAAAACTGTATTTTAGAAGCCTTGGCAGGCATTGCGACAGCGGTTAAAGTGAGGCTTTACCGGTCAAATCCAAGAAGTTCGGAGTTTCCATGGCCCCCACCCCACCTAAAAAGCCCGCCAAAGGCGCATCCCATCCAAGCGAACCCCAGCACAGCGCGGGCTCTAAAGACATTTGGTTGGCGGGTCTGGGCGCCATGGCACAAGCTCAAGCGCAGGCCAGAGCCCAAGGCAGCAAGACCTTTGAAGCCTTGGTGGCGGATGGCTTGGCTTTTCAGCGCAAGTCGCAAGCTGCAGCCCAAGAAAAAATACACGAGGCAGCTGCCCACTTCACCCAAATGACCCAAGGCCTTAGCGCTGGCCTTGTTCAGCCCATGGCTGCCAAGGTCGACCGACTAGAACATTTGTTTGAAGACCGTGTGGCACGTGCGCTCAAAAGTTTAGGCCTGCCCACAGCCCATGAAGTATCTGATTTGCAAGACCGCGTGGCGGCCCTAGAAGCAGTCTTGAGCAAAAAAGTGGCACCTGCAACGACCAAGGCGCCACCTAGAAAACGGCCTGCGGCCAAAAGCAACAAGGCGCTGAAGTCTTAAAAGATGGTTAAAAAAGCCCCTCGACGCACCGCTGAGCGAATTGCAACAGTCTCTTTAGACTTGTTCAATCGCTATGGTGAGCCCAATGTGTCGACCACGCTGATTTCATCGGAGTTGAACATCAGCCCTGGCAATTTGTATTACCACTTTCCCGCCAAAGACCAGTTGGTCAGCCACCTGTTTGACAACTACAAGACAGACATTCTGAAGTTGCTTGACGCCAGCCAAGATGTGAAAGATGTGGAAGACGCTTGGTTCTTTTTACATTCTTTGTTCGAGCTGATTTGGGCGCACCGGTTTTTGTACCGCGACTTGAACGATCTGCTGTCTAAAAATCGGCATTTGGAAACCAACTTCAAACACATCTTAGAAGTTAAAACTTCATCGCTGCATCAATTGCTGCAAGCTTTGGCCAACCAAGGCCACATTCGCAACGAGCCCAAGACTTTCACCACCCTGTCGGCCAGCATGTCGGTGGTTGTCACTTACTGGCTCAGTTATGAGTACGTGCGCAACCCCCGCCACGCCATGGAACCCGAGAGTGCGGGTGATGCGTTAGCGCGCGGTGCGCGGCATGTGCTGTTGCTGTTGGCACCCTACTTGGAAAATGAAAAAGAGCGCGCGCATTTGATGCAACTGACAAACGCCTATGCACCCGATGTGGCTTGAAGCCCTCACGTAAAACGCGTTTGCGCCAGCTTCAACAGACCGTCAAAAATAAGACTGTCGACCAATTCAAATTGAATGGCCATGCTGGGTGCCATTTTCCAACCCGCACCACCGGTCATCACACAATGGGGCTCCATGCCTGTGTGTTCCCTTAAGTGATGCACCATGCGCTCACAGGCACCCGCAATGGCATAGGTGCCGCCACTGGTGAGTGCATCGCTGGTGTTGGTGGGGAAGGGCCTGACTTCACCCGTTGGCACGTGCAAACCGGCTGTACCCGACTCTAAGGCGCGCAACATAATGCCGTGACCCGGCAAAATAAAACCGCCTAAAAATTTACCATGCTGATCGAGCGCTTCCACCGTCACGGCAGTGCCCACCATGACCACCACCAAAGGTTTTTCTAACCCCTTGGCCAGCATGCGATGGCGGGCTCCCACCATGGCCACCCAACGGTCTGAGCCTAATCGCGTGGGATGGTCATAGCCATTGCTGACACCGGCTTCTGCACTTGAAGAGACCACCCACTGCGGGGCGACATCCCAAAGTTCCATTTGCTCTTGAACACGCCGCTTCACAGCATCACCGGCCACCACGCAACCCAGCATGTACAGAGGCGCAGCCAAGCTGGACCAAGGCCCATCGGCGAGGGTTTCGATGTTCTCTAAAAATTCCGCGCCTTGCGCCAATACATTGGCTTGGGTATGCGGACGGTCGTAAAGTGCCCACTTCAAACGAGTGTTACCGACGTCGATTGCCAAAAATGTCATATGCGGATGATAATGATTTTCATGTTCCCTTTAATCAAAATCTCAAAAAATCTGTCCGCCTATGAACGTGGGCTTGAATTTGGCAAGGCCAGCGCCCTTCAAGCCCAGTACAGCCGCATTACTTATGCGCGTTTGTTTGCCACCTGTGGCATCTCTTGGACAGATGCTTGTGAGCGTGCCAAAACCTACACATCTGTCATTCAATCACTTGACCCTGCATTGATACCCGAGATGCAGGGCATGGCCGATGGCGCTGCTTTAAAGCTCGAAGACATCTTGGCGCTCAATTGCAGAACAGAAATTTTACCGCCCAACTTTTTAAGCGATGAGACGCAAGAGTCGGCCATGGCCTTGGTGGCCAACACCGCCATGGGACTGCCAGATTGGACTTTAAAGGCTGATGGCGAAAACACTTTAAAAGACGTTTGGAAGGAAGGCGAATGCACGTCCTTGTGCGTCAATGCTTTGGGCAGTGCAGATGGCCATGCATGGTTTTCGCAAAATTGGGACTGGGTGGGTCGGCAACGCCCTGCCTTGGTCATTCTTCAATCTTATGACGAACAAGGCCGCACTTTCACCACCCTCACCGAGGGCGGCATGTTGGCCAAGATTGGCATGAGCGAAGGCGGCTTGGCCATTGGCTTGAACATCTTGCGATCGGTCACAGATGGCGCCACGCCCGGCGTGCCTGTGCATGTGGTGCTCAGGCATTTGCTGTCTTGCCAGTCGGTGGCTGAAGCGCGTTTGGCACTGGCACGTATTCAAACTTTGAAGTTTGGCGCAGCGTCCAATATTCCCGTGGCAGATGCCATGGGTGAGGTGGCGTGTTTTGAAATTTCACCGGGCGGTTGGGATGAAGTCAAACCTGTCGATGGTTGCGTGGTGCACACCAACCATTTCTTGTGTGAATCATTGAACGATCAACAGTCGCCCATGGGCCTGGCTTTGTCCAGCACGCCTCGTTTGATCAGTGGTTTAAGGCATGCAGCGGCAGTGAAGAACGGTCAACGCATTGGCTTTGAAGAACTGCAAAACTTCCTGCGCGATGAGTCAGATGGCCTTTGGTCTATTTGCCGAAGCCCCGATCCCGCCATGCCGCCGGAAGCCCGTGTCGAAAGCGTGGCCGGCATCATCATGCTGCCGCACACACGCTCTATTTGGATAGCCCCCAACGTGCCTAAGTTGGTGGCGTTTGAAAAAATTACTTAAATCTGTGGGCGTGGAATAGGGCACACAGATTCATAAGCTCGTGAAGCCCTGAGCACCATGGCGTCGTCAAACATGCGGCCCACAAATTGCAAGCCTATGGGCAATCCGTCTTTGGTGAGGCCACAAGGAATGGTAGAAGCGGGCTGCTGTGTGAGGTTGAAGGGATAGCTAAAAGGCGTCCATCCCAACATGGCTTCGGGAGTCATGGCTTGTTGACCGGCAGGACGCGCATCAAATGCTGGCACTGACACAGAAGGCGTAACCAACAAATCGTATTTCTGCATGAACTGACGCATGTGCGAACCCAAAACGCCGCGCTTTGAATTCAATTGCTGCACGTCCATGGCACTGAGCTTTTCACCGAGTACGGCTTCAGCTTTGAAATCAGGGTCGGCCAAAGCTTGTTGCTCAGCCGAGAGGCCGTTCCAAACCGAGAGTGCACCTAAGAACCACAAGCCTGTTGTAATTTCCAGGGGGTCTTCAAAGCCAGGGTCAATTTGCTCTACATGAGCACCCAAACTTTGCAAAACTTTGACAGCAGCCTCAACTGCGGCTGCCACATCAGGGTGAATATGTTTGGCATAGCCCAAGGTGGGTGAATAGGCAATGCGCAAACCGCGAATGCCATCTTCTAAACCCACGCAGTAGTCTGTTGCGTCTGGCGGCAAGGACGTCCAATCGCGGGCGTCGGGTTGTTTCATGACATTCATCATCAGCGCAGCATCGCGAACGCTCATGGTGTGAGGGCCCAAATGCGCCACCGAACCAAAAGGTGAAAGTGGGAAAGCAGGCACCCGACCAAAGCTGGGCTTTAAACCAAAGTTGCCGCAGAAAGCTGCCGGTATGCGCACACTGCCCGCGCCGTCAGTGCCCACACCGATCGGCCCCAAACCAGCAGCGACTGCAGCGGCAGTACCGCCCGAAGAACCGCCTGGCGTTTTATCGGTGTTCCAAGGGTTGCGGGTAATGCCTGTGGCCGGCGAATTGGTTTCGCCTTTGCAACCAAATTCAGGGGTGGTGGTTTTGGCAAATAACACTGCGCCAGATTCGCGCAAGCGTGCTGTAACGGGCGCATCTATTTCCCATGCTTGATTCGGATCAACGGTACGGCTGCCACGCAATGTAGGCCAACCCCGCGTGAGAATTAAATCTTTGATGGATGCAGGCACGCCTTCCAACGCGCCCACTTCTGCGCCACCCTGAAGCGCTGCTTTGCGATGCGCTTGCCACTTGGCCTCGCTCGACTTGGCGCAGTTCATGGCCACTTTTTCATCGACCAATGTGAAGGCGTTGAGCTTGGGATTGAGTTTCTCAATGCGCGCCAACAAGGCTTTGGTTGCATCCACAGGCGATGCTTGACCACTTCGGTACAGATGCAGCAATTGATCTGCTGTGCATTGCGTCAAATCTGTGGGTGTGTTGTGAGCGGTCATGGTCGTGTCCTAGTTTGAGGGCTGAGTTTTTTCCAAGGCAAGTCGCCGGGGTCTGCCGCCATGGGGCCAGGCGCCTTGGCCACAATGACTTGAGAAGCAATGGGTGTGAAGTCTGCGCGGAAGTGGTTGGAACTTTTGGCCACCACGATCTTCATGGTTTCAGCATGAATGCCTACGGTGCGCAATAACTCACGATCGAGCAATTGCATTTTGCCGCTCACCACAGCCACCAAAATGCCTTCAACTTCCAAGCAAGCACTCAGCCCCATTTGAACGGTCACGCCCGTCATCATGGGGCCTTTTAAAACACATTTGCCATCGCTGAGCGCTTTGACTGTGAATCTGCCTTGCACTGGCGCATCACTCAGCTGCCCCGTAAAAATGGGCACCGCTTTGCCCAACGCGCAATCGATTTGTGCACCAATGCCTGCCTCATGCGCCATCTTGGCAGCATTGGGATCAAACATCAAACCCAATGCTACCTGACCTGGATAAGCTTTGCCCGCGCCTTGTTGCAGCAGGGCATGCAGCATGCCTGTCGTGTTGCTGTCGCCGCCTGCGCCTGGGTTGTCTTGGGTATCGGCGATGACCACTGGCAAAGAGGATGTGGCTGCTTTGGCCATGGCCTGAACAACCGCTTCGCGAGCAGGCAACCATTCGGGTTGCCAGAGCGATGGCGGGCTGACCGATTGGAAAAGTTGTTCAACCACTTTTTCAGATTGTTCGCCATGCCCCCACACCACAGGACCACATTCGTCGAAATCAGAAGCAGGAAATCCCATGCAAAAACTCAGCATCACGCCCGAGTCATGGTCGAGTGCCAGCAATTGCTCATAGGCTGTTTTGGCGGGCTCCATCCAAGTGCTTTGAGCGTTCAAAGAAATTAAATACGGGAAACGCCTTGCATGCATGGGTTCTTTGCGGCCCAGCTTTAAACGGCGCTGCATGAGTT
>CAIODE010000081.1 GCA_903856875.1 uncultured Burkholderiales bacterium | reverse complement strand
ATTTTCTAAAGCGAGTGCACGCTAACATTTCTATCCATATAGAAGTGAGCCCAGGTGAACCAAAGCCGCAACCAGGGACAGCACCAATCCGACAGCACTGCGCGGACGCAAAACCATTTCTGCTACCACCTGGGTGGGAAAAGAAAAGGTTTGCTGCACCGCAGCGTGCTTAAACGGATGGGCCTTTAGAAATTTCTCATTGGTTGCAAGAATCATCATGTCGCGCCTGCTGCGGTATCTCATCATTCCAGCAATCGACCAGCCTGGATCAGGTGGTGCATTCCAAGCGTCAATGTAGCCCGCTACCTTGCGGGAGGCT
Source organism: uncultured Burkholderiales bacterium (assembly GCA_903856875.1). Taxonomy (GTDB): domain Bacteria; phylum Pseudomonadota; class Gammaproteobacteria; order Burkholderiales; family Burkholderiaceae_C; genus Limnohabitans_A. Next base: position 6,161 of record CAIODE010000081.1, on the reverse strand, counting down.
ACTACAGGGTGCCCACCCCCAGATAGCAAGACCCCCACAAACTGTTTGACATATTCCTGCAGCAAGTCTTGGGCAGGTGTCAGTGCGCCAGTGAACGGGTGGGCCACTTGATGTGGGAAAAGCTTGACCAAGTTGCACATGACAAACTCTTTGCCGTCGTCAGCTTCCAGAAACTCTCGCAAAACTGCTCGGTCTGTATGGTGAGGCCCAGGCAAATCAGCAGTTATGTTCATGAATTTCTCGATTTCCTCTGGGCTGAGCGGGCCACGCAAGTTGTCATACCAAGCTCGAAATAGGACGTATGCTGCAAGCGCTAAAGGCCAAGCCCACCAAAAGCCCAATGAATGTGATGTGTTCAAGTTCAAAATTCCAATTTCAAAAAAGGGAAGGGTGGGAAGATGCGCCACTTCTATTGTAGGTGGCCTAAACTAATAGGGCTGTTTCGGGCTGAAGTAATATTGCTTTTCACCTCGGTAGGCACGATATGCTGATGCAAGGACAATAGAAACACCATGAATGCTGCTTTCTTAAAAATCAAAAACTTTTTTTCATTGATCAATCGTGGCATTTTGAAAGTGTCCGATTGGATGTTCCAAAGCTTTCGAGTGGCTTTGGTTTTCGGTGTTGTTTTGTATGCGGTAGGTATTGGATGGCTTTTTTTTTATTCAGACAAAGTAAGTCTCGACGATCACACTGTTTTGGTCATGGACTTAAAAGGTGTGTTGGTTGAAGAATCACCTGGGGGCTTGCGAGACAAAGTGATTGGCGAAATTCAGGGCAACGCATCAGACACTGTTCGCTTGCGCGATGTTGTGATGACCTTTGAGTTGGCTGCAAAAGACAAGCATATCGACAAAGTGCTTTTGAAATTGGACGACTTTCAGGGTGGCGGCCTTGTTTCTTTGCGTGAAGCTGCAAGCGCCATTGAAAAATTCAAAGCATCGGGCAAGCAAGTGGTGGCATGGTCTGCGGTTTACGACCAACGCCAATATTATTTGGCGGCTCATGCCACTCAAGTGTTGTCGCATCCCATGGGCGGTGTTTTGATTGAAGGCTTGGGCAGAAGCCGCAATTACTACAAAGACGCTTTAGACAAACTAGGTATCAAAGCCAATCTCATTCGAGTTGGCCAATTCAAGTCTGCAGGTGAACCTTTCGTTTTGAATGCCCCATCGCAGCAAGCCTTAAAAGCAGAGGCGCATGTATACGACGCCCTGTGGTCTTTGTATACCGGCGGCGTTGAGAAGGCTCGCAACTTACCCAGCGGCAGTATTGTTCAAAACTTGAACAAGTTGCCAGATGCGTTGATCAGTGCCAAAGGCAATGCTGCTCAGTTGGCCCTAGATTGGAAGTGGTTAGATGGCGTCCAGACTTTTGAATCTTTGCGTGAAACACTCATGAAAGATGTCGGCAAAGATGAAGACATTGAATCCTTCCGTCAAGTTTCCTGGAAAGACTACCTCATCTCAGAAGTCAAAAAAGTAAAGGGTGACCACATTGCCATCGTGGTGGCGGAAGGTGAGATCGGCGATGGACGAGCACCTGCTGGAAAAATTGGCGGTATCTCTACATCTGAGCGAATTCGAAAAGCGGCTGAAGACAAGAACGTCAAAGCCATCGTGCTCAGAGTCAACTCACCGGGCGGCAGTGTTTTGGGCTCTGAGCTCATTCGCGATCAGTTGCAAATTGCCAAAGACAAAGGCAAACCCATCGTGGTTTCCATGGCTAACTTGGCAGCATCCGGCGGCTATTGGATTTCAATGGCGTCCGATTTAATCATTGCCGACCCTGCCACCATCACGGGTTCTATTGGTGTGTTTGCCATGTTGCCAACGGGTGAAGGTTTAATGAGCAAAATTGGTGTCAATACAGGTGGGTATCAAACAAGCTGGCTGGCCGGTGCTTACGATCCTAGGAAAGCGCTTGACCCTCGCATGCAATCTTTGGTGCAATCTAGCATTGAACACATTTATAGCGATTTTATTGGCAAGGTGTCACAGACACGAAAACTCGAGCTTGCGAAGGTCGATGATCTGGCGCAAGGCAGAATTTGGACGGGAGCACAAGCGGCTGATCACAAGTTGATTGATCGACTAGGAAGTTTTTCTGATGCTGTTGAGGAGGCTAGAGCTCTTGTCTCAAAACTAGATGGTGCCAAAAGTAGCGACAAAGAGCTTCCTATTAAATATGTAGGACCCAAAACATCTTCATTAGAAAGGTTTGCTCAAAAATTCATGGGTCAAATGGGATGGATTGCTAGTGACTCGATGACTGTTCCATCTTGGCGTGTGTTGTCAGGTCATTCTGGCCCTGATGTCTTGTTATTGAATACCTTGGGTCAAGACCTCATGTGGCTGCAAGCGGTCATTGAAAAGAAGCGGCCATTTGGAGCAGTTGCGCATTGTTTGTGCAATGTCTCGCCTTAAAAACGTACATCAGGTCGAATCTAAGCTTGCTTACATGGCCTATTAAGTGGCAAACTCGCCAACGGTAGTTCGTTACATAGAACAAAATACGCTTCGGCATCATTCAACTGATCATGATTTAGATAGGTTTTTTATGAATGACAATGCGCTTAAATTTTCTGTAGACGCAGAGCGTCTAAGCAAATTAGGGACATATTTTTTGCAGTCTAAAGAAGGCCAAGATGCAATTGCTTCAGGAAGTTTGAAAGGGCCAGATCGACTTTTTATCGCATTGGCTTCAAGCACGCTTCTTAATACAACTGTGGTACTGCCTGGAAAAAAAATCATTGAATCTGGTGAGCAATTTGATGACGCTTACCTAATTCTTAGCGGCGAAATTCAAATCGCACAAAAAGAAAAATCTTACAAATTAGGCGCTGGGTCTGTCATTGGATTGTCTGAGGGAATGGTAGGCCTGGCTTCTAAATTCACAGCTACTGCTTTGACGTCTGTCAAAGTCAAAATTATTCCGTTTCATCGCGTTGATGCAATTATTAAAGTTCTTCCACCAGAAGTAAGAGCAATTTTGATCACAATCATCAAGCGCAATTTGGCGCCTTAACAGACCGAGAGGTATCAATTGAGTGAATTTACAGTAGAAAAATTTATGGATGGGCAATTCATTTGCAAATCAGGCGACCCAGCCACTCACCTTTATTTTTTGCAAGAAGGCGAAGTTGAATTGATAAGTGAGACAGGCCAATTTTTTGGCAGAATTCCGCAGGGACAATCATTTGGTGAAGCGGCTATCTTGAAAGGTGGCATTCGTGGTGCCTCTATCCGCGCTAGCGGCGATGTCGTTTGCAAAGTCATCTCCAATGATCAAGCTACAGACCTTTTAACCAGCTATTCCCCATTGCTAGTTGTCATCATGGAAGCTCTTTTGCTTCAGCAGGCTATGAACAACGCTGTTAAGCACTCTTGAGTTCAGCATGTCAGATAAGTCTTCACCTCAATATTTGAACTTAAAAGGGGATCTTTGGTATGAATGCCTAGAGAGTTCTTATGGCTTTCTTAGAGCATCATGGCTGAACGGATGGCTTGGAATGCCAAAAGTGCTGTACGAATGTCTTAAGTTTTTAAATCTTCAGGAAAGTAATTTGTCTGAAGCAGGGTTATGCATGTTGGGAGCGGCAAATAAGCTTGCAAGTGAAATTGAGAATCAATCTCAAAGCAACACTAAATTTGCTGAGCCCAAATACCATAATCGATTGCATTTTGCAGATGCCTTAACTTCTATGAGTATTCAACTGGCTATCCTGGTTGAATTAAAAAAAGAAGTGAATCAGGATTGGATGTTATGTGCTTTGCTAACTTGTTTGGCACATGATTTTGCACACCCAGGAAATATTAATTCAGTGGAATCTGAAATTGAAAAGCAATCTGTTCAGTTGCTGAAGCCAATTCTGTCATCGCATGACGTGCCACATGAGTGGCAAGCAGTCATAGAAACAGCCATTATCCGTTCTGATTTTTCAATTGTTCAACACAACCATGCAAATGTTGCAGGTCAAAGTTTTGAATGGGATTTAAAGTGGCTTTGTGTTTTGTTGAACGAAGCAGATGTGATGGCCAGTGCATCTTCGACATATGGCCCCGAGCTAGGGGAGGCCTTGGCGAATGAATGGCGGTTGATTGATTTTTCACCTCACGCCACAGTGTCAACTGCAGAAGGCAGAAAAGAATTTTTAAAGCAATTAACTTTCTCCTCACCCGCTTCTTTAGTTTTGGGCATAAGCGAAAGAATTTCAGATGAAATTCAATCGAACTTGAATCATTAAAAAATGCGTCTCAACTACAAGCACTTGGGCAAAGTCAAGCTGGCAATCAGCATAGTCACCTTGTTGTTTTTGATTTGGCTGCTTCAGCCCCCCCTGTCTGAATGGATGGTCAATGTTCAAAATCCAGCTGCACCGTCTAAGTCAGAAGTCAATTTAAACCAAGCAGAATCAATGCGACCTGCAACGCCAACAGTGCCAGCTCAAATGCCTGGCGTTGACCCATTTAAAGCGCACATTGAGAAAAATGGATTGGCGACAAGCTCTGCGTCAAATCCAGCAAGCAATCTGCAAAGCAATGTAGGAAGCACAAATAATTCCGGCAATGCCAACTCAGCAAATCAATCTGGCGCAGATCCGTTTAAAGCATTTCTAGACAAACAGAAACAACAATCAAAGGAAGCAGGCGTTTCCCCCTTTGGAAAATAAATTACTTGACCGTACCACCCAAGTATTTGTTGTTATTGAAATTGCTGTTGGTTCTAAAAAAAGGAATGCTATTGGTCTTTCCGATGTAAGCGCCCTTCATCAGAACGTCCATGGTGGTGGTGTAGGTTAGCAACTCGGCCTTGTGGTTAGCCACCTGATGCGCATGGTAGTGATAGCCAATGTTGTCGTGATCGTGCGCGCCAAAGCTATCAAGTGGCGTGCTGTAACCCAGCATGTTTTTGTCCGAGCCTCTGTATTTGCCAAACAAGGCAATACCGTCATAGCCAAAACCAATGAGGGGAGGGTGGGTTTTGTTGGTGTAATCAGCATCGCCATAAACACCTAAACTGAATCCAGATTGGTAGCCATCAAAGTGGCAGTGCGGCCCACCACCGCCTTGACCCACATGACAGCCGCTGGCTGAAAGTTCACCCATTAAGTTAGAAGGCACTAAGGTGTTGTTGTAGGCTGGAAACATCACAGAGCCGTCGATGAGCAAGCCGTTGTCTGCAGCATCAGCATAGGTATACACATCTGCTTTCACGGTGGGGTTGGTTCTGTCAGTCCACAAATTTTTGGTAAAGGTGTTCTCAGTGACATCTTTAACGACGCCATAATTTTTCATTGGAATGGCAGTAACATAATTTTCTAAATTAGAAAAACGAGTGACTTTGGAGCTTGGGTAAGAACCTGAGCCATCGCCTGGGGGATGCGGAATATCTTTTAGACCATTGGGTGACGCTTGATTGCCATAATTCACCACTACCATAAAGGGGTGGTTTTTGCCGGCAGTATCTTTCTCATTTGTAAAGTAAACATAGGGTACTAAATTTTGTCCGGGTGTGCCATCTGCAATGGCGTCACTTACTAATTTGTGGGCCAATGTGGCTTCTCGGTAGGCTGAATACAAGTTGGTTGAATATCTTAATTTTTCACCCGAAGCTTCTATTGAAGCTTTAATGGCAGCCAGCATGGCGTCTGCGCTTGCCTTGGTGGATGTATCAGTGCCAGGCGTTGATACTTGATTTCGATAGGTTGAGTTAACTTGTCGGTAGATGTTGCCAGATATGCCTTCGGTGGCAGCTACTGAATTCTTGGAAAGAAATGGGGCAGGATCGTTGGTGACAAAAGCGACTTTTTGAGGGTTTAAAAATTCAGGAATTCCAAAATCAATGGCAGAGTTGTAGACATACAAAGGCGTTGCCATAGACGCTGAAGCCACCAATTGAAAAGCACCATTGCTTAAGCTCACATAATAATTGGCTGCTGAAAATGAAGTGTCTTCTGTGTAACTGACAGCATGTGAAGTGCCTCCTTTGTCTGAGTTCGCTGTTGTGTAAGCGTATTTGTAGCGTTTTTTAGCTTGCCATTTTTTGGTGGCAGTGTCGTAAGAAAAAGCCACATAACCATAAACTGTGGCGGCTTTTCCAAAATTGTTTCTGAACTTGAGTTTGTTGCCATCTGTTGCATCAAAATCAATGGCATTGTT
>CAIODE010000080.1 GCA_903856875.1 uncultured Burkholderiales bacterium | reverse complement strand
CCGCCGTCGAAATGGCCCCTCGCGATCCCATCTTGGGTTTGAACGAACAATTCGCAGCCGACACCAACCCCAACAAAGTGAACCTGGGTGTAGGCGTTTATTTCGACGACAACGGCAAACTCCCCCTTCTTGATTGCGTGCAATCTGCCGAGAAAGCCATGATGGACAAGCCCACAGCCCGCGGCTATTTGCCCATTGATGGCATTGCCGCCTACGACGCAGCAGTAAAGAGCCTGGTATTTGGTGCTGACAGCGAGCCTGTCACGTCTGGCCGCGTAGCCACAGTTCAAGGCATTGGCGGCACTGGCGGTCTCAAAATTGGTGCCGACTTTCTGAAAAAAGTCAGCCCCAACGCCAAGGTCATGATTTCTGACCCTAGCTGGGAAAATCACCGCGCCTTGTTTACCAATGCCGGTTTTCAAGTCGACAGTTATGCCTACTACGACGCCGAAAAACGCGGCGTGAACTTTGATGGCATGTTGGCCAGCTTGAACGCTGCACCAGCCGGCACCATCGTGGTCTTGCACGCTTGCTGCCACAACCCTACCGGCTACGACATCACAGCCGCCCAATGGGACCAAGTGATTGCGGTGGTCAAGGCCAAAAACCTCACGCCTTTCCTCGACATGGCCTACCAAGGCTTTGGCCATGGCATCAAGGAAGACGGCGCCGTCATTGGCAAGTTTGTAACATCCGGCCTTAACTTTCTGGTGTCCACTTCTTTTTCCAAAAGCTTTAGCTTGTATGGCGAGCGCGTAGGCGCTTTGTCTGTGGTTTGCACCGACAAGGAAGAATGCGGCCGCGTCCTAAGTCAGCTCAAAATTGTGATTCGCACCAACTACTCCAACCCGCCCATTCACGGCGGTGCCGTGGTGGCTGCCGTGTTGGCCAACCCTGAGTGGCGCGCCACTTGGGAAAAAGAGCTGGGCGAAATGCGGGTTCGCATCAAGGCCATGCGCCAAAAGCTGGTCGATGGCCTCAAAGCCGCTGGCGTGAAGCAAGACATGAGCTTTATCACCACCCAAATTGGCATGTTCAGCTACTCTGGTCTGAACAAAGACCAAATGGTGCGTTTGCGCTCAGAATTTGGCGTTTACGGCACCGACACAGGCCGCATGTGCGTGGCCGCCCTGAACAGCAAAAACATTGACTATGTTTGCCAAGCCATTGCCAAGGTGATCTAAATTCACAGGGTAGTTGCAAGGATGTCGCACATTTGACCCAAATTAGGTGCGTGACTCCACTTTGCTGACACTACAACTGCTATATTGCTGCAGTGCAATAATTTAAGGGGGTTCAAGCCATGCTTTACCAAATCTACGAAACTCAACGCTCTGTCATGGAGCCCTTTGCAGAGTTGGCACATACCGCTGCCAAGATTTACAGCAATCCGCTGAATCCCTTTGGCCAATCGCAATTGGCGCATCGAGTTTCTGCGGGCTATGAACTCATGCACCGATTGGGCAAAGATTATGTCAAGCCCGAGTTTGGTATTCGCACTGTGCAGGTTGGCAAAGTAGACGTGGCCATTCACGAGCGCATTGAAATTGACAAACCATTTTGCGAGTTGCGCCGTTTCAAACGCTTCACCGACGACGCTGCTACTTTGTCAGGCCTGAAGGGCCAACCCGCTGTGCTGCTCGTGGCGCCTTTGTCAGGCCACTATGCCACCCTGCTGCGCGACACCGTCAAGACCATGTTGAAAGATCACAAGGTTTACATCACTGATTGGAAAAACGCACGCCTCGTGCCTTTGACAGACGGCGAATTTCACCTCGACGACTACGTGAACTATGTTCAAGAGTTCATTCGACATTTGCAAGGCAAATACGGCAACTGCCACGTGATCAGTGTTTGCCAGCCCACGGTACCCGTGTTGGCTGCTGTGTCACTCATGGCATCGCGCGGCGAAACCACACCCTTGACCATGACCATGATGGGTGGCCCTATCGATGGGCGCAAGTCGCCCACCTCTGTGAATAATTTGGCCACCAACAAGAGTTTCGAGTGGTTCGAAAACAATGTGATTTACAAAGTACCTGGCAACTTTCCAGGAGCCGGACGTCGCGTCTACCCTGGTTTCTTGCAGCACACCGGCTTCGTGGCCATGAACCCTGATCGCCATGCCACAAGCCATTACGATTATTTCAAAGACCTGATCAAAGGTGATGACGCCAGCACCGAAGCGCACCGCAAGTTCTACGACGAGTACAACGCTGTGCTCGACATGGACGCCGACTACTATTTGGAAACCATCAAAACAGTTTTCCAAGACTACAGTTTGGTGCACGGCACTTGGAACGTTAAAAACTTGAACGGCAAAAACGAATTGGTGCGCCCGCAAGACATCAGCACCACCGCCATGCTGACGGTCGAAGGCGAGTTGGACGACATTTCTGGTTCGGGTCAAACCGCAGCTGCACATGGTTTGTGCAGCAACATCAAACCAGCAAATCGCCAGCATTTAGAAGTGCCTGGCGCTGGTCACTACGGCATTTTCAGTGGCCGTCGTTGGCGAGAGGTGGTGTATCCCGCTGTCGTTAAATTCATTTTGGCGCACAACGATTTAGGTACAAAGAAAAAATCTGCGCCAAAAACGACTGCTCGATCTGGCGTCAAAGCTGCGCCTAAAGCAGCCGCAAAGCCCACCGCAAAACGCGCGGTGAAAGCGGTTGCCAAAAAAGCGCCTTCACGCAAAAAGTGATCTCACTGGCTGAACGCATCAACGATGCGCTGCCCCAAACGCAGTGCACGCGCTGCGGTTTTCCCGATTGCAAGGCCTATGCACAGGCCATCGCACTAGACAACGCCCCCATCAATCAATGCCCTCCCGGGGGCCTTGAGGGCATTGCCGTTTTGTCCCAAATCACCGGTCGTCCAGCGCTGCCACTCAATCCTGACAATGGCATCGAAGGGCCTATGACCGTGGCCGTGATTGACGAGGCATGGTGCATCGGCTGCACCTTGTGCATCAAGGTCTGCCCCACCGATGCCATCTTGGGCAGCAACAAGGTCATGCACACGGTCATTGAAGCCGCATGCACTGGCTGCGATTTGTGTTTGCCAGTCTGTCCTGTCGATTGCATTGAGATGGTCCCCATCTCAAACGAGCGCACCGGTTGGTCTGCTTGGTCTCCTGAGTTGGCACAACAAGCTCGCAAGCGTTATGAAGCAAGGCAACTAAGGCTGGCAGAAGAAGACAAGCAGCACGCAAGCAGACAGCAAACCAAAGCTGAAATGAAGCTGGCAGATTTGACAACCCACACTCGCTCTGATGCCGACCCTGTCACAGGGCAAGCCATGAGCTCTGTTGATGCAGACAAAGAAATGGCCCGCAAACGGGCCATCATTGAAGCGGCCTTGGCCAAAGCCAAAGCACGGCAGAAGTCTTAAAAAATTTTAGGCGTACTGTGCTGCCAAAGCACTAAACGCCTTGACCACTTCTTCAGGTGCTTGCACCAGTTCAATCAAAACGCCTTCACCGCCAATGGGCAGTTCTTCGCTGCCTTTGGGATGAATGAAGCAGATGTCAAAGCCAGCAGCGCCCTTGCGAATGCCGCCTGGCGCAAATCGAACGCCTTGCTGACTCAGCCACGCCACAGCGACCGGTAAGTTGTCAATCCACAAACCCACATGGTTCAAGGGCGTGTTGTGAACTGCTGGTTTCTTGTCTGGGTCCAAGGGTTGCATCAAATCCACTTCAACCTTGAACGGGCCCACGCCCATGGCGCAAATGTCTTCGTCAACATTTTCACGGTCACTTTTGTAAGTGCCCGTGAGCTCTAGGCCAAGCATGTCGATCCAGAGTGTTTGCAGTTTGTGCTTGTCCGGGCCGCCAATGGCGATTTGCTGAATGCCCAAGACTTTAAAGGGTCGAGAGACAGGGCTCATGCTTCAAACTCCACAAACACTTGGTCTACGGTGAGTGACTCCCCTTGGGAGGCCAT
>CAIODE010000079.1 GCA_903856875.1 uncultured Burkholderiales bacterium | reverse complement strand
TCAGTGCCGATCATGATGGTTCGACCTACCCACGAATTTTCAACAAATGGCTCACCGTCTGAATGGATGACCAGATTGGGCCTAAATCTTCGCTCATCAAAACGAGCTTCAGGGTACGTTTTTTGAAAATGCTTCAATGTGGATGAAGCGATCAGATGCATGCACCCGTAATCAAAAAAAGCGCCGGATGGGGCCCCTCCAGCCAATGGGAATTCGGTCACTTCGCTTAAGTTGCCTCCCAAAGTACCCGCTGGCACTTCAATCAAAAGTCCGGGTGGTGCTGTGCTCATCAGTTTCAAAGGACGTTCAAAAACTGCCGAAATTCGCTCTTCAATGTTCGAGTCAGCTGTGGTGAGTGTTTCACCAGAAGGCATGACGATTTCCAACGCAGGAATTTTGGATTGAGGATCGGGCTCAGAAACGAAGTGTGGATGGTAATTTAATAAACTCTCAGCCCATTTGCGCACCACGGCTGCTCGGTTGGTTTCTTCATTGACAAAGGCGTAGACCCGATCGCCAATGATGCCTTTGTCGGAGACAAAGACTGACTGGAGTTTTTCACCTGCCATTGATTTGACGGGATAACGCCAAATCGATTCCACAGAATCAAGCGTGGCATCTGTTGCATGAGAGGAAGAGGTGAGCTCTGCACTTTCAGATTTGATGAAAGGCGTGTCTGAACCCGGCTTTGAATTTTTCCTAGACTCCAGCATTTTCTGTCGGCCTGAATGGGTTAAGTACTGAATGCCTGCGTCAACATTGTTGCTTCGCCCATAGTGATAGGCCAAGGCTGCAACATGGTCATCAATTGAAACGGGATAAATGGCTTCAATTGAAACACCTATTCGCTCGTGCAATATTTTGCGTCGTTCAATCAGTAAAGTGTTGTAGGCAACATCTTGCGTTAAGGCGCTCTTGAAGATGTAACCTTTCTCACCTGAAACGGGCTTTTCATAGATGAACTCACCCAGCTGCAATTCTTTCAGTTGTTTTTCTATGGCATCTTTTGAACTTGATGTCACTGCCACAATGAGTGATATTGAAAACTCTTTTCCAATCACGGCCAGAGTTTGCAATATTTCTTTGGCATGCGATGGCAGCCTGTCTATCCTGGCTGCAAGAATGGCTTGGACGGAGGAGGGGATGTCTAAATCTTCTAGCTTTTTGGTGAGCACAATGTTGCCATCACGCGCCAAGGTGCCATCGTCAAACAATGCTTTCACCATCTCTTCCATAAAGAAAGGTGTACCACTGGACTTCTCAACAATCAGCCGCTTGAGATCGGACAATTGCGCATCGTCTCCCAACATGGCTGCAAGCATTTCCTTGGCTTTTGAGTCCCCCAAAGGGTCAAGTCGAATTTGGGTAAAGTAAGATTTATTGTTCCATCCGTGAACAAACTGTGGCCTGTAATTCACGATTAACAAAATTTTGGCTTTGCCAATGGCGTCCGCCAGCAGATTCAGAAATTCTTGTGTTTGATCGTCAATCCAATGCAAGTCTTCGAAGACCAATATCAATGGCTGATTGGCCGATTCGCGAACCAGCAAGCGTTTTAGGCTTTCCCATGTTTGTAGATCTCGAGTACGTTCATCCATTTCAAAGAAGGGATCGTCTTCGTCATTGAGATTCAGTAAACCCAACACACAGGGTAGTATGTCTTCTAAGAGTGGGTCGAGGTGTTCTATTGCACTCCTGACTTTCTCGCGTCTCTTCTGCTCGTTGTCCTGGGCCTCAATGCCAAAATAGGCTTGGAGCAATTCAATCAGCGGCTGGCAATAAGAGTTCTTGCCATGCGATACCGCTGATGTTTCCAATATTTTTGCCCTTGACTGAATGCCAGACATGAATTCAAAGATCAATCGAGATTTTCCAGTGCCGGCTTCTGCCACGATGGCCACAACCTGACCATTACCCTCTTGCGCTTGCTCGGCCGCATACCGAAGTGAATCCAATTCACGGTCACGGCCGACGAATTTGGAAAACCCTTGACCCGCAGAGCGCTGCATCCTGGTGCGTTGCTTGCCCAAGCCGGTCACTTCATAAACCTTCACTAAATCGGTCACGCCTTTTACTTTCGTGAGGCCTAAGTCAATGAATTCGCATGCACCTTCGCAAAGCTGGCGAATGGCTTCTGAGGCGGCAATTGAACCTACTGGCGCCAGAGTTTGAAGGCGTGCGCCCAAGCTGGTTGAATGTCCAATGGGTGTGTATTCAATTTGGCCGTTGCCAAGCCGAAGTGTTCGAACGACTGCTTCACCGGTATGCACGCCAACTCGACCTTGAATAGGTTGATGACCCAGTGCGCAAATGCGTGCTGAATATTCTTTGAGTTCGGCTTGCATGCGCAATGCCGCGTAAAGCGCGCGATGCGAGTGATCTTCGTGAACAACGGGTGCACCAAACATGGCAAAAATACCATCGCCTGTTGTCTGGACTACATAGCCGTCATAGTGAAGCACTGCATCGATCATTAACTGCAATGCGGGTTCAACAATGGCGCGTGCATCTTCGGGGTCTAGGTTTTCGATCAGCTCCATTGACCCTTTGATGTCGGCAAACAAAACAGTGATGACTTTGCGTTCACCGCTGCTGGCTTCTGCTGTCTCAAATGGAGGGCTAGGTATTTTCTCAGCAAAAACCGATGCAGGCTTCGGGATGGGTGTTTGTGAAATCCCAAGCGATGAACCGCAATCTGCACAAAAAGATTTGCCGATGGGTGACGCTGCCTTGCAATTTGGACAACTTAAAAATTGTGCTGCACCACACTCCGAACAAAAACGCTTTCCCTCGTTAACTTCTAGATGGCATTGGATGCAGAGCATTTTGATGTTCTTTTATCAAACTAAATCGGCGGACGGCGCAGATGCCACTGCGTCGCGTTTTGAAACGCACTACCTGCGCGCACCAGCAAGCCTTCATTCAAATGCCCAGAAACTAACTGCGCTGCAACCGGCAGGCCTGCAGCAGTCTCGCCTGCGGGAAAGGTCAGGGTAGGGTGTCCCGACATGTCGGTGGGTGCGGTGAAGCGCGACATGAGTCTGCGATACCCCGGCTCCTTGCGCAAATTGGCAATGCGTTCTGTGCTCGGTGCGGCAAACGGCATGGCGGGCATCAAGATCAAATCCACCTGCATCAAAACTGCGTTCAACTGTCCAGTGTGCGTGACACGTTGCAAAAGAATGCGTTGATAGTCTGTGGCTGTCAGTTTGTTGCCTATGTCTAGCAAGCCTGCCAGCATGGGCCCATATTCCGCACGACGCGATGGATACGTGTTTGTGTGTGCAACCGCCGCCTCAATGCCGCAGTGCGGCACCCAGTTTTCTACCAGTTCACCAACTTCAGGCATGGTGATGGGCACGATTTGCGCGCCCAATTTTTCGAGCACTGCAAGGGTTTGCTTCACGGCTGCCGCTACCTCGGGCTCTACATCGTTCAAGGCATAGGCTGCATCCCACCCGATTCGCAAACCGGACAAGTTGTCCTTGTTGCCCACTGAATAATCGGGCACTGGCGCTTGCAGGGCCGTGGGGTCCTTGGGGTCTGAGCCCGCCAACACGCCCAACATCAACCCGCAATCTTCAGCCGTGCGGCACATGGGCCCAATGTGATCTAAGGTAGCTGCCAACTCAAACACACCATAGCGTGAAACTCGCCCCCATGTGGGTTTGAGCCCTGTTACGCCACAGGCTGCAGAGGGAAAGCGAATGGAGCCGCCCGTGTCT
>CAIODE010000078.1 GCA_903856875.1 uncultured Burkholderiales bacterium | reverse complement strand
GAAGGTCTTGATGCCCAACCAAATCCAACCTGGAATGAAGTTGAACAATGCACTGTCAATGGGTGACATCCAACCACCCAAGAACATGATCACGGCCAAGATGGACACCAACCACATGCTGGCGTATTCGGCCAAGAAGAAGATGGCAAAGCCCATGCCGGAGTACTCCACCATGTGCCCCGCCACAATTTCGGCTTCACCTTCCACCACGTCAAACGGGTGACGATTGGTTTCAGCCACTCCCGAGATGAGGTAGACCATGAAAATGGGGAACAAGGGCAACCAGTTCCACGACAAGAAATTCAGGCCCATGCTGGCCATTTCGCCTTTTCCCTGACCCAACACAATTTCTGTGAGGTTCATGCTTCCTGAGACCATGATGACCACCAAAAAACAAAAGCCCATGGCAATTTCGTAGCTCACCATTTGCGCGGAAGCACGCAAGGCTCCCAAGAATGCATATTTGGAATTAGAAGCCCAACCCGCAATGATCACGCCATAAACCTCAATGGAGGTGATGGCCATGACCAACAACAAGCCTGCGTTGATGTTGGTGAGCGCCACTTCGGGTCCAAAGGGAATGGCCACCCAAGCGGCCAAGGCCGGCATGATGGCCATGATGGGGCCAAGCCGGAACAAGCCAAGGCTGGCAGCCGAGGGGTTGATCAGTTCTTTGGTCAGCAGTTTGATGGCATCGGCAAAGGGTTGCAATAAACCAAACGGGCCGACGCGGTTGGGGCCTAAGCGAACCTGCATGAAACCCAGCAGTTTGCGCTCCCATAAAGTGAGGTAAGCCACAGACAACAAAAGCGGCAACAAGACACACACAATCTTGAGCAAGATCCACAAGACTGGCCACGCCAAAGTAGACCACCATGTTTCTGAAATGGCGTTAAGGCCGCTGTTGTAAAAAGCGTCAATCATGCATGCACTCCTTCAGCAAGCGTCTTTGCATTTCGGGCATCGGCCGTCAATTGCAAGGACGGCGCGCGGCGCACCAGGCTGTCGAGTTGATAAATAGAAGCGACGCAAGGGGCGTCTGTGTTGCCAGCCAGGCGAACTTCAGAAGCGCAAGCGTTGCTCAAATTCAAAGGAATGTCTTGAATTTGTTTCAACACATCTTGCGAAGTTTCGAAAGCCAACTGGGGCAAGCCCAGCATGTTGGCCAAGACGCGCAACACCTTCCAGGCCGGCCGGGTTTCGGCCAAGGGCTTGACCACCGCATGGAAACTTTGCAAGCGCCCTTCTGCATTCACAAAACTGCCAGATGTTTCTGTAAAGGGTGCAATGGGCAACAACACATCTGAGAAAGACATGTTGGTTTTGAAAGGACTGAGTGTGACCACCATCTGCATGGCAGCCAAGGCAGCTACAGCTTTGGCGCCAGCTGCAGAGTCCTCAACAGGTTCAGTGTTCAAAAGCAAAGCCGCTTTCAAACCACCGGCTAGCATTTGTGCTGCATTCAAGCCACCAGTCTGAGGCTCTGCTTTGGCCCACTGTGCGCCCACTGTGTTGGCAGCTTCTGTGAGGTAGCCATAAGTTGCGCCAGTTTGCTCGGCAATCCACTGAGCCAAGCTAAGCAAGCTAGACGCATTGGCGTGGTGTGCAGCGGCATTGCCCAAAAGAACAGCTTTGCGGTCGCCGCCCAAGAGTGACTTGGCAATGGCTTGTGCCTCAGGTGTTGCTTGACCTTGAGCAGGCGCTGACACGCCTTTCTCTGCCGCAACGGCCGCCGCCACATTGGCCAAGCTTTGCGCCCAGGCACTGGCTTCTTGCACATCGGCATGCGCCACTGGCATGGCCCACGCATCGGCTGCAGTGAACAAAGCCTTGGAGGTGATGGTGTTGACCTGAGCGCCATTGCGTTGCGCTTGGCGAATGCGCTGCGCAAACAGCGGATGGTCTTTGCGCAGATTGCTACCCACCACCAACACACGTTGGAGTTGTGTCAGGCTGGCAATGGTGCTGCCCAAATAACGAACGCCTTCGGCTTTGGCAAACTCTGCATTGCGCAAGCGGTAATCGATGTTGTCAGAACCCAATGAACGCACCAAAGTGCTGGCCAAGTGGAGTTCCTCCAGTGTGCTGTGTGGGCTGACCAAAGCGCCAATGCTGCTCGCACCGTGGTCTTTGCTGATTTGATTCAGGCCATTGGCCACATATTCCAAAGCAGTTTGCCAATCGACTTCTTTCCACTCACCACCCTGCTTGATCATGGGGGTACGCAGACGGTCGGCACTGTTCAAAGCTTCATAGGAAAAGCGATCTCGGTCGGCAATCCAACACTCGTTGACTTCTTCGTTTTCCAAAGGAACCACACGGAGCACTTCATTGCTTTTGACCTGCACCACCAAGTTGGCACCCGATGAATCGTGCGGTGCAATCGATTTGCGGCGAGACAATTCCCAAGTGCGGGCGCTGTATCGGAATGGCTTGCTGGTGAGTGCACCTACGGGGCAAATGTCAATCATGTTGCCAGAGAGTTCTGAGTCAACCGATTGGCCCACGAAGGTTTCAATTTCGGCGTGCTCACCGCGGTGTGACATGCCAAGTTCCATGACGCCGGCCACTTCTTGGCCAAAGCGAACGCAACGTGTGCAGTGTATGCAACGGCTCATCTCTTGCATGCTGACGAGTGGACCCACATCTTTGTGGAACACCACTCGTTTTTCTTCTTCGTAACGTGAACCCGAACCGCCATAACCCACGGCCAAATCTTGCAATTGGCACTCACCGCCTTGGTCACAAATGGGGCAATCAAGCGGGTGATTGATGAGCAAGAATTCCATGACCGACTGCTGGGCCTTGATGGCTTTGTCTGACTTGGTGCGAACAATCATGCCTTGCGTCACAGGCGTCGCACAAGCAGGCATGGGCTTGGGTGCTTTTTCAACATCGACCAAACACATGCGGCAGTTGGCCGCAATGCTCAATTTCTTGTGGTAGCAGAAGTGAGGAATGTAAGTGCCGGCCTTTTCAGCGGCATGCATGACCATGCTGCCCTCAAGGACCTCAACTTTTTGACCGTCTAGTTCAATTTCAACCATGGTTGTTCTGCCGTCTCAAACGTAAGCAGGGACCATGCAGGTCTTGTGCTCAACGTGGTACTCAAATTCGTGACGGAAATGTTTGATCATTCCGCGCACAGGCATGGCGGCGGCATCACCCAAGGCGCAGATGGTGCGCCCTTGAATGTTGTCTGCCACCGAGTTCAACAAGTCGAGGTCGCTTGCGCGGCCTTGACCGTTTTCGATTCGATCGACCATGCGCCACAACCAACCTGTGCCTTCACGGCAAGGTGTGCACTGACCGCATGATTCGTGAGAATAAAAATATGACAAGCGCTGCAATGACTTGACCATGCAACGTGTGTCGTCCATGACAATGACAGCACCCGACCCCAGCATCGAGCCGGCTTTGGCGATGGAGTCGTAGTCCATGGTGATGTCCATCATGATGTTGGCGGGCAATACAGGGGCAGAAGAGCCGCCAGGAATGACCGCTTTCAAATTGCGACCACCGCGCATGCCGCCCGCCAACTCCAAGAGCTTGGGAAAAGAGGTACCCAATGGAATTTCATAATTGCCAGGACGCTCGACATCGCCACTGATGGAGAAAATTTTGGTGCCGCCATTGTTGGGTTTACCGCACTCCAAATAAGCCTGACCACCATTGCGAATGATCCAGGGCACCGCCGCAAAAGTTTCAGTGTTGTTGATGGTGGTGGGCTTGCCATACAAACCAAATCTGG
>CAIODE010000077.1 GCA_903856875.1 uncultured Burkholderiales bacterium | reverse complement strand
TGTGTTTCAACCCATTGAAGGTGAAGTTCAATACAAAACCGCCGACATCACACCGGTTTTTTGGTTTCATTACACCCCTGATGTGCTGGTTGTTCCTGAAAGCAGTTCGATCAAAAACTTCGCCGAGTTCATCGCTGCTGCTAAGCAGTCACCTGGCAAAATGAACTTGTGCGGCTCTGGCTTGAACTCAGCCAACCATGCCGCACATGAGCGTCTGAATGCAGCCTTTGGCATCAAGAGCACCTATGTTCCTTACAAAGGAACGGGTGACATGTCCATGGCTGTGGTGGGTGCGCAAATTGATGGCGCAGTCACCTACACCCCGTTTGCCATTGCCAATCGCGGCAAAGTTCGCGCCTTGGCGGTGGCCATGGAAAAACGCCACCCCCTCATGCCCACTGTGCCCACCTTTAGAGAGTTGGGCGTCGACTGGATTGATGGCGCGTATCGCGGCGTGGGTGTACCCAAGTCAACCTCACCAGAGGCTCGCAAAAAATTGTCTGACATGTGGCTGGCTCTGAACAACGATGCTGAAATGAAAGAGCTGGCAGCCAAGAGCGGCTTTGAGTTGGTCAACATTGGCACCGATCAAATGGACGCCTTCATGAAAGAGCGCATTGCTTTGTACATTGAAGGCGCCAAACGATTGGGCTTGGGTAAAAAGTAAACCTTCATAAAAGGAGACACAATGCGTTCAATTTTTTCAAAGTGGAAACAAGTTTTCACGGTCACATTGCTTGCGGTGGCATTGCCGCTCAGTGCCTTTGCCCAGGCCTACCCCACCAAACCCATCAAAATGATTGTGCCGTTCCCCGCGGGCGGTACCACTGACATCGTGGCCCGCATCATTGCGCAAAAAATGACTGAGTCGATGGGTCAACCCGTCACGGTTGACAACAAAGGTGGTGCCGGCGGCAACATTGGCGCAGACCTCATGGCCAAAGCAGCACCTGACGGTTACACCATCATGATGCACAACCTGTCCTTTCCTTTGGCAGCGGTTGCACAAGCACTGGCAAACCGCGCGCCCTTCAATGTGGACACAGATTTTGCAGGTGTTTCCATTGCGGTTTATGTGCCCTTCATTTGGACTTCCAGCCCAACTGTGCCAGCCAAAGACCTTAAAGAACTTGCCAACCTTTTGAAAAGCAACAAGTCTTTGCAATACAACTACGGCTCTACAGGCCCAGGCTCCACCATGCACGTTTTGGGTGAAGCCTACAAAAAAGAAGCCGGCATCAGCATGGAGCACATTCCCTTCAAAGGCGCTGCTCCCCTGAAGCAAGAGCTGTTGGCAGGCCGACTTCAAGTGGGCGGCGATCAGTTGTCTTCGTCTTTGGCAGAAGTGAAAACCGGCACCTTGAAAGCCTTGGCCACATCAGCTTCTAAGCGCATTCCTGTTTTGCCTGATGTGCCGACTGTCAAAGAGTTGGGCTATCCAAACTTGGAGTTGGAAGGCTGGAACGGTGTGTTTGCACCCGCCAAAACACCCAAAGAAATCATCGATCGCTTGAACAAAGAAATCATTGCGGCCGTCAAGCATCCCGATGTGGTGA
Source organism: uncultured Burkholderiales bacterium (assembly GCA_903856875.1). GTDB lineage: Bacteria > Pseudomonadota > Gammaproteobacteria > Burkholderiales > Burkholderiaceae_C > Limnohabitans_A. Next base: position 6,981 of record CAIODE010000077.1, on the reverse strand, counting down.
AACGCTTGAACGAACTGGGTGCAGAAGGCGTAGGCTCAACACCTGCTGCGCAAGATGCCATGTTGCGCAAGCAGATGGACCAATTCCGAGCCATCATCCGTGAGATGAAGCTCGAATAGGTCACAAACGCCAAGGCCTTACTTTGCTTGAGCGCCTTGGCCAAGCCACCAAACGGGCAGTTGCGTGCAGTCTTTGCCATCAAGGCCAGAGTCTGCAGCCTCGTTGAATTTTTCCAAGGCCATGCTGGTCAAGGGCAACTCTCTGTGGTTTGTTTGGGCCAATGCCAGCATGGTTCGCATGTCTTTGCGCATGGTGGCCACATCCACTGTGACGGTGTCATTTTTCTGATGGCCCAAGGCTTGAACCAGCAAGGGGCCACGCACCTTCAGCATATTGGGGCCGCCTGAACTTTCAGACAAAATGTCGACCACCCTTTGTGGATCGAGTTTCAGGTGATCAATTAAAGACAGCGCCTCGCCCAAGGTTTGCCAATAAACCATGAGTGGCAAGTTGACAGCCATTTTCATGGTCGACCCAGCGCCGTAGGTGCCCACATGTTCAACGCGTTTGCACAAGTGCTCTAACAAAGCTTGGACCTTGGCCAGATCGGCTGCGTTGCCACCTACAAAGCCGAGCAATTTGCCTTCCTTGGCAGGTCCAATGCTGCCGCCTACGGGGCACTCTAAATAAGCAGCGCCAACGGCTTGCACCCGCAATGCCAACTCTGGTGGTTTGGCGGGATTGACCGTACTCATGTCAATGAAAGTGGGATGTGCGCCAGCGCCAGACAAGAGACCTTCTGTGCCTGAGTAAACAGCGTCGATGGCGGCTTCATTGGTAAGCAGTGTGATGACGGTGTCAACAGACTCGGCCAAAACTTTGGGTGAGCTGGCCCATTGCGCGCCAGCATTCAAAAGGGTGCTGGCTTTGTCTGATGTTCGGTTCCACACGGTGACAGAATAGCCAAGACTCAAAAGGCGTGAACCAATGGCATTGCCCATTTTGCCGATGCCTGCGATACCAACTTTCATGTTCTTCTCCAATTGCGATGAATAGAATTTAAATCAAGATGAATGGCTTTATTTCAAAATATCGCCCATGCACAAGTGCTTCATCTCGAGGTACTTTTCCATGCTGTGGTGCGAGTCTTCGAGGCCACATCGGCTAATTTTGCGCCTGTAGCGGGGTCATGGATGTCAAATCGGGTGCTGTCCTTGACCCACTGGCCATTGATCAAGGCGTCTGTTGTAAGGAGTGAGGGGTCTTTGAGCAGGGCCAAAGGGGAGGTTTTCACGTCCATGGGGTCTCCTAGGGGTATTTGTAAAGCTTGGAAGCTGTGCTTGCAATCTTATAATGGAAAGTTGAACCCAGTTTGGCTTTATAAAAGATACCCCTGACATGAGCACTCCTGTTATTTCTGTTGCTGATATTCGCAAAACATTCCTAGACTTTTTTGCGTCCAAAGGCCATACCGTGGTGGCTTCTAGCCCCTTGGTACCTGGCAACGACCCCACCTTGATGTTCACCAACTCGGGCATGGTTCAGTTCAAAGACGTGTTCTTGGGTTCTGACAAGCGCAGTTATGTGCGCGCGGCTTCGGTGCAAGCTTGCTTGCGCGCTGGTGGCAAGCACAATGATTTGGAAAACGTGGGTTACACCGCGCGCCACCACACCTTCTTTGAAATGTTGGGCAACTGGAGCTTTGGCGATTACTTCAAGCGCGACAGTTTGAAGTGGGCTTGGGAATTGCTCACGCAGGTTTACAAATTACCGGCTGATAAATTGTGGGCCACAGTCTACATCGAAGACGACGAAGCCTACGACATTTGGACCAAAGAGATTGGTCTGCCCCCTGAGCGTGTTGTGCGCATTGGCGACAACAAAGGCGGACGTTATATGTCCGACAATTTCTGGATGATGGCCGACACCGGTCCTTGTGGTCCTTGCTCGGAAATTTTTTACGATCACGGCCCTGAAATTGCTGGCGGCCCTCCTGGCAGCCCTGATGAAGACGGCGACCGCTACATTGAAATTTGGAACAACGTGTTCATGCAGTTTGACATGCAGCCAGATGGCAGCGTGAAGAACTTGCCTGCACCTTGCGTTGATACCGGCATGGGCCTTGAGCGTTTGGCCGCCATTTTGCAGCACGTACACAGCAATTACGAAATCGATATTTTTGATGCACTGATCAAAGCGGCATCGCGTGAAACGGGCTGCACCGATTTGCAAAACAAATCATTGCGCGTCATTGCAGACCACATTCGCGCTACCGCTTTCTTGGTCAGCGATGGCGTGGTGCCCAGCAATGAAGGTCGCGGCTACGTGCAACGACGCATTGTGCGGCGTGCCATTCGCCATGGTTACAAGCTGGGCCAAAAAACACCTTTCTTCCACAAGTTGGTACCCGACCTCGTGAAGTTGATGGGTGCTGCCTACCCCAGCTTGGCTTCTCAAGAAAAACGCATCACTGACATCTTGAAAGCCGAAGAAGAGCGCTTCTTTGAAACACTTGAAGTGGGCATGCAAATTTTGGATGCAGCCCTTGAAGGCGGCGTCAAAGTCTTGCCCGGTGAAGTCGCCTTTAAGTTGCACGACACCTATGGCTTCCCATTGGACTTATCAGCCGACGTTTGCCGCGAGCGCGATTTGAGCGTCGACGAAGCTGGCTTTACTGCGGCCATGGAACGTCAAAAGTCCCAAGCCCGTGCGGCAGGCAAATTCAAAATGGACCGCGCATTGGAATACACCGGCGCTGGCAATACTTTCGTAGGCTATGACGAGCTACAAGCTAACTGCAAAGTGTTGGCCTTGTATATTGACGGCACACCTGCGACGGTTTTGAATGCTGGGCAAGAAGGTGTGGTGGTGTTGGACACAACACCGTTTTATGCAGAGTCTGGCGGCCAAGTGGGCGATCAAGGCTTGCTCCAAACTGCTGGCGCCAAATTTGAAGTGGCTGATACTTTGAAAATCAAAGCCGACGTGTTTGGTCACCACGGTGCATTGCTTAAAGGCAGCTTAAAAGTAGGTGACGCTGTTCAAGCGCAAGTCAATTCAGATCTGCGTGCCGCCACCGTGCGCAATCACTCCGCCACGCATTTAATGCACAAAGCTTTGCGCGAAGTGCTCGGCGATCATGTGCAGCAAAAAGGATCTTTGGTGAATGCTGAGCGCACGCGATTTGACTTTGCGCACAACTCACCCATTAGCGACGAACAAATTTTGGCCATTGAAGCCAAGGTGAACCAGGAAATTTGGGCCAACCCCGCCACGCAAGCGCGCGTGATGGACATTGAGTCAGCTCAAAAAACCGGCGCCATGATGTTGTTTGGCGAGAAGTATGGCGAGACTGTGCGCGTGCTCGACATCGGCTCCAGCAGAGAGTTGTGTGGTGGCGTTCACGTGCAGCGTACGGGCGACATTGGTTTGTTCAAAGTGGTGGCTGAAAGTGGCGTGGCTGCTGGCGTGCGACGCATTGAAGCTGTGACGGGCGGCAACGCTTTGGCTTATTTGCAATCTTTGGAAGCCACTGTGTCCAAAGCTGCTGGCAGCTTAAAGGCATCACCTGCAGAACTGAACAGCCGTATTGCCCAAGTCTTGGATCAAGTGAAATCCTTGGAAAAAGAAATGGCTGCCCTGAAAGGCAAATTGGCTTCGTCGCAAGGCGACGAGTTAATGACGCAAGCTGTTGAAGTGAAGGGCGTCAAAGTGCTTTCTGCTTTGTTGCCTGGCGCCGATGCCAAAACATTGCGCGACACCATGGACAAGTTGAAAGACAAGCTGAAAACCGCTGTTGTTGTCTTGGCGGCGGTGGATGGGGATAAGGTTCAGTTGGCAGCAGGTGTGACGTCTGACACGACTGGCAAAGTGAAAGCAGGTGAGTTGGTTAATTTTGTGGCTCAGCAAGTGGGCGGCAAAGGTGGCGGTAAGCCCGATATGGCCATGGCGGGTGGTACCGATGCTACCAACCTGAGTGTGGCTTTGGACAGTGTGCAGGCTTGGGTGACTGAGCGTTTGTAAGTTTTATCTCGAGGTATTCAATTGCCTTGAGCTTGTAAAGCTTCTCGATGAGCCAGTTAAAGGATCTTTGAAAGCTATTGTTTGGGCTAATAGCTGCAAAGGGACATTGAAATCATCGTGCTCATTGGCGTGCTTCATTACCTGCGGATAAAACTGATCGTTTATCAATGGAAGCCCTAGGGAATTCATGTGTACGCGCAATTGATGGCGTTGTCCTGTCAATGGTTTCAAAAGATATCTGGCAAGTGAGATTGATTGAGTTTCGCATTGATTGGCCGAGGCGGTATTGCTAACAAACTTCTCCACACAATCAATCCATGTTTCGCTGTTGAATTCGCCTTCACTTTTGAGTTGCTTCGCAGCAACTTCATGCATCCTAAAAAACTGAGAGTCTTCTTCCATCATGCTTCGATGAACAAGTGGAAATTTTAGATTTAAATGAGACGTTTCAGGTGCCCCTGCAATGGCTTCATAAGTTTTATCAACCTGGCGTAGTCTGAACATTTCTTGGTAAGCATTGCGATCCTGTGCACGTACACTGAACAGCACTAAGCCCGCAGTTTCACGATCAATTCGGTGCACGGGTGAGAGCTCTGGCAAATTCAATTGCCGCTTCAGTTGCACCAGCAAGCTTTGCTGCACATACCGGCCACCAGGTGTCACTGGCATGAAATGCGGTTTGTCAGCCACTACCAAATAATCATCTTGAAAAATGACTGTTGCTTTGAATGGCAATTTAGCTTCATTGAGAATGCTGCGGTAATAGTGAAGGTGTGTTTCATTTAGAAGACTATCTAGAGGCAGCAATGCTCTTCCTTCTGCAGATAGAATTTCTCCAGCTTCAAATCTCTGCAGCCATACTTCGCGCGCAATAGCACTGAATTTTTGCGTTAAAAAATCAATGGCATGCAGCGATGTTTTGGCGGGAATGCCCACCCTACTTGGACCTACGCCGTTTTTAACAGGCAGCTTAAACGCGTTTGAAGACGACATCCCACACACCATGCCCCAATTTCAAACCACGATTTTCAAACTTGGTCAGTGGGCGGTAATCGGGCTTGACCGCATAGCCACCCTGATCTTTGCCTGCTGTGTTTTGCAGCAAAGACTCTGCACTGAGCACTTCTAAAATTTGAACCGCATAAGGTTCCCAATCGGTGGCGCAATGAATGTAGGCACCAGGTTTTAGTCGCGCCGCCAGCTTGGCAATCAAAGGTGTTTGAATAAGCCGCCGTTTGTTGTGACGTGACTTGTGCCAAGGGTCAGGAAAGAAAATGTGTACACCGTCCAAAGAGGCCAATAGCAGCATGTTGTCGATCACCTCTACAGCATCGTGCTGCAGAATGCGAATGTTGAGAATGTCTTGCTCACCGATGCGTTTGAGCAATGCTCCCACGCCGGGTTCATGCACTTCACAGCACAAGAAACGATCGGTGGGGCGAACCTTGGCAATGTGCGCGGTGGCTTCACCCATGCCAAAGCCAATTTCTAAAATGACAGGGGCGGGTGCTGCATCCTGACCTTGAAGTGCAAAAGCTTTGCCAATGTTCAAGGGCTCTGGCGCATAGGTCAACAAAAACTGAGGGCCCCAAACTTCAAACGCTTTGGCTTGACCAGTGGTCGTTCTGCCAGCACGCTTGACAAAGCTTTTGATATTTTTAGGAAAAGCGACCGAGGCGGGTGCTTGATTGGCAGAGTCAGAAATCATTCGCTGATTTTAAGGGCTAGCGAGCACGTACCTCTGTGCCCATTCTTGTGTCCAAGTGCTTAGAGCTACATCGAGGTCAAACAAGTCATTGTCAGGCTTAGCAAGGGTACTCAAACCCAAGGTGCTCGCCGCTGCCTGCATGGCCAAGCAAACAGCCTTCGGAGAACTTAAATCCAAGGCTTGGGCGTCATTTTGCTTGGACAACTTTTCACCGTTGGCACCTAAGACCAGTGGCGTGTGCATGTAATGGGGATGTTCAAAGTCCAAAGCTTCTTGCAGCAAGTATTGCCTTGAAGTGTTATCTGTCAGGTCTTCGCCTCGGACCACATGTGTGATACCTTGCGCGGCATCATCGACCACCACTGCCAATTGATAAGCCCATAAACCATCAGCGCGCTTTAAAACAAAGTCGCCCACTTCCTCTTGAACATTTTGGATCTGAGGGCCCAAACGCCGATCGGTCCATTGCACTTCGGAGCTGCCGCGCAATTGACTCCACTTCAAGACATTGAAGCGCCAAGCTCTGGCGGCTTTGCCATGTAAGCCGTTTCTGCAAGTGCCTGGATAGACTGCTGACTTGTGCCTCTCCAAACTCAAGCCTAAAGTTGCTTGCTGTTCTTCAATTTCTTTGCGCGTGCAAGCGCATGGGTATGCCAGGTCTTTGGCAATGAGTTGATGGAGCGCTTGCTCGTACAGTGTGTTGCCATTGGATTGAAACATCACTTCGCCATCTGAATGCAGCCCACACAAAGACAACTGATGAAGGATGCTGGCAGCTGCACTGACAATACAACGAGGACCATCCACATCTTCCATGCGCACCCACCATTCGCCTTGCAATGCCCTTGCATCTAGCCAACTGGCAAGCGCCGCCACCAGCGAGCCTGCGTGCAGCTCACCCGTGGGTGAGGGTGCAAATCTTCCGCGAATCATTCCAATTTAAAGTGCATCAAGCGCCAATTCCAAACCGGAAATGAACGCATCTTCCACGCGGTGGCCTAAGCACCAGTCGCCGCACAAGCCGATACCTTGCTTTTTGCTCAGCATGTGTGTGGCACCCAGCGCTTGAAGTGTTTTGGCATAACGCCAGCGGTGTACCTCAGCATGTGCTGGCGTGGCGCGAATGCCTGTGATTTCTGAAAATGCTTTGATCAACTTGGCTTGAACACGATCGGGTGCATCTTCTAGATGTTCTTGCGACCAAGCCGCACTGGCTTGCACAGTCCAGCGCTCTACAAGTTCGCGGCCTG
>CAIODE010000076.1 GCA_903856875.1 uncultured Burkholderiales bacterium | reverse complement strand
TGACTGTCAAAGTGCCTAGGCCAGCAACGCGGCCGACCAATGTATCACCCGCCACCACAGCGGCTACGCCTTCAGGGGTGCCTGTGTAAATCAAATCGCCAGCTTGCAATTCCCAAGCGGCTGACAAATGCTCAATGGTTTCTGCCACATTCCAAATGAGCTTGGCAACGGTGCTGGTTTGACGAACAGTGCCATTGACCAAGAGGTCTATTTCAGCATGGTTCACATCGCCAGCCTTTTCGATCGGTGTGATGGGGCCGATGGGTGCTGAATGGTCAAACGCTTTGCCAATACACCATGGGCGTCCTTGCTTCTTCATGTCGTTTTGCAAGTCGCGACGAGTCATGTCAAGGCCCACTGCATAACCAAAGATGTGCTTTTCTGCATCAGATGCTTTGATGTTTCGGCCACCCGTGCCAATGGCCACAACCAGTTCAATTTCGTGATGGAAATTGCTTGTCAAACTGGGGTAGGGCATGTGGCCTGTCTCGCCTTCGTTCACAACCACCAACGCGTCAGTCGGCTTTAAAAAGAAGAAGGGTGGCTCGCGACCCGTGAAGCCCATCTCCTTGGCGTGCTCTTCGTAATTGCGACCTACGCAATAGATGCGACGCGCTGGATAGCGTTCAGCTCGGCCTAAAACCGGAACGGAAACAACGGGGGCTGGTGGGAAAACAAAGCTCATAAAAACCTTTCAAGCAAAACAATTTGACACACTCAAATTCAATTTTCGTAAGTATACTTATTAAATGACGAATCTGTCACAAACCTTCGATGATAGTCCCATGAACAAGAGTTTTGATTTTGCGAAGGCCCCGGGCCATTTGGTGCGGCGTGCCCAACAAATTGCGGTGGCCTTGTTCATGGCTGAATTGGCAGCCGAAGATGTGACGCCGGTTCAATTTGCCATATTGAATGCAGTGATGGACACCCCTGGCATTGACCAAATCACTTTGGCAGGCAGGGTAGCCTTTGATGCTGCAACCTCTGGTTCGGTGATAGGACGCTTAGAAACCAAAGGATGGATCAAGCGAGAAGCTCATCAAATTGATCGACGCAGAAAGCTTTTGTGGTTGACCTCGACGGGCCATTCAGCCACGCTCCAAATGAAAACAGCCGTGGAGCGTGTGCAAGAAAACTTACTCAAACCCCTAAGCCACGAAGAATCTGAACACCTAGCGACATTGCTGTCTAAGTTGGTGGCAGGTCATGAACTAAAGGCACCTTGAATTTCGAGAGTCTGTTTTTTTGCCCAAATTCTATGGCCGAAGACAGCCTGATAGCTGTTAACTTTTGTAGGTCAGCACAAAATGTTCAACGAATGGCGGCGCAGCAAAGAACGGCCCTACGATGGCGCGCCACTCAGCGAACAAGGGTGATTCTCTGAAGCCGATGGTGTGATCTTCTAGCGTGTCCCAGAATATTTGCAAAATAAATCGGTCAGGGCTTTCAATGCCTTTATTGACCTTGGCTCCCTGAAAGCCCTTGGCACCAGAAATGACTGTTTGAAGTCCGCGAGCAATGGCTTCTTCGAATTCAGCTTGCTGGCCAGGTTTGATGCGTATGTCTGCTAATTCAAGAATCATGATGGTCCTATTTTTGAAAATGAAATATTGAAATTAAGTTCTGCGCTGTTTGGCAACCCACAACACCAGTGCCACAAAAGCAAAGCTCACAATGATCAAGGCAAAACTGCTGGCAGCCCAAAAAGTACTGACCTCTGGTCTCATATTCAATGGGCCTAATCCATGATAAGCCCAAACATACGCACCCCAAAGACCAACACCCCATAACATGATGCTGTAAATGATCAAGGGAAGAAGTGTTATTTTGTAACACCTCAATATAAATGCGCACACAGCTTGTAGCGCATCGACGAGATGGTAAAACGAAACCCATCCCAGCACAGAAGCCGCAGCCATTGTGACCGCAACATCTGTTGAGAATAAGCTTGCCAAATTGTCTCTGGCAAAAGCCAAAGCGCTGCTCAATGCCAGGGCCAGCAACAAAGTTAACTTCAGTCCCGTATGCGCTGCTTTTTCGGCATGACCAGATTCTTTGGCCCCAATCCAAAAGCCAACCCGAGCACTGCATGCAATGCCAAGCGCCAATGGCACCATGTAAAGCAAAGTGGCAATGCTGGATGCAATTTGGTGACTGGCCGATGCCACCACACCTTGTCTAGAAATAAACAGCGCCATCATGGTGAAGGCCGTAACCTCCACCATCAATGACAACGCAGCAGGAATTCCCAGGCGCAAAAATGCTT
>CAIODE010000075.1 GCA_903856875.1 uncultured Burkholderiales bacterium | reverse complement strand
CCATCGCCTTCTTTGTGTGCGGCTTGCAACTGGTTTTTATCACCACCCACTTGCCCGCCTATCTTGACATCTGCGGCATGGACCCCACGGTTGGCAGCAACACACTGGCCTTGATCGGTCTGTTCAATGTCATTGGCTCTTATTTGTTTGGCTGGCTAGGCGATCGGTATTCCAAGCGCATGCTTCTGGGCGGCATTTACATCCTGCGATCTTTGGCCCTGTACCTGTTCTTTTCTTATCCACCTTCACCTGTCAGCACGCTTGTGTTTGGCGCAGTGTTGGGAACGTTGTGGCTTGGGGTTGTGCCCTTGGTTTCCGGTCTCATCATTCAATTGTTTGGCCTCAGGTTCATGGCCACACTGTCGGGCATAGCCTTCATGAGCCATCAGGTAGGCTCCTTCTTAGGCGCATGGGGCGGTGGTTATATTTTCAACATGTTTGGCAACTACAACCTGGCCTGGCAACTGGCCGTTGCCATCGGCCTAGCAGCAGGCCTGTTCCAAATGACCATGAACACCCAGCCCTCTGAAAGAATTCGCCTTCAGTCGGCGTAGCCGGGGTTGGTGCGGTCTAGGATGCGCATCATGGCTTCGAAGTAGAGTCTTTCTCGGTCACCGCGTGGATGGCGGTCGGCGCCGGAGGGCGTAAGGACTTTTTGGATGACATCGTCACTCAAGATGTTCAAGTCCTTGCCTGTGCTCATGGCCAGTACCTGGGTTTGACAGGCTTTTTCGAGTTTGTACAAACGCCTATAAGCCTGAGCCACTGTGTCGCCCACAGAGACCACACCATGGTTTTTCATGAACAACACAGTTTTGTCGCCCATGAGCTTAGCCAAGCGTTCACCTTCTTCGATGGAGGATGCCAGGCCCGTATAGGTGTCGTCATAGGCAATGCGGCCATGAAAAAATGCTGCAGTTTGCGTTGCAGGCACAAGGCGATTGTCTTGCAGCATGTTCAGCGCAGTCGCCCATGGCTGATGGGTATGCAACACCACCTTGGCCCCGGTGATTCGATGCAAAGGGGCATGGATTGTTTGACAAGACAGTTCAACAAGGCCGCGCCCTTCTAGAGTTTGACCTGCTTCATTGAAAACCATCATGTCACTGGCTTTGGCTTCTGACCAGTGCAAACCAAATGGCAGCACAAAATATTGATCTGTTCGGCCTGGTACACAGGCCGTGAAGTGGTTGTCGATGCCTTCTTCAAATTCATCTAAAACGGCCAATCTCAATGCGGCTGCCAAATGAACTTTGACTTGCTGCACCGCGTCTTGGCTGCTCGGGGCGTGAAGTGCGTGAACTGTCATGGTTAAACTTCAATCAAATGGGTGGAGGTGACAATAGATTACCCCAAGCTCATTAGAATTCAAGTGGCTTAACCCTAATTTGTGCAACCCTTGTGACTTTTAGTCCCCCTTTTAACCCCGATGCCTTGGCTCAATTGCCAAGGACGTCAGGGGTCTATATCTTCAAAGGTGCTGGCACGCTGCCGCTTTACATTGGCAAAAGCATAGACATTCGAAGCAGGGTCATGGCCCACCTGCGCGCAGAAGATGAAGTCGAAATGATGTCTCAAACCTTGCAGCTTGAATGCATTGAAACGGCGGGTGAAATTGGCGCTCTGTTACTAGAGTCGCACCTGATTAAAAGCCTGAATCCTATTTTCAATGTGCGTTTAAGGCGGCTGCGCAGTCTTTGCACGCTTCAAATTGAGAAGCAAAACGGAGGTTGGAAGCCCAGCATTGTGAGCGGCAAAGATTTAGGTTTGGGGAAAGTGGATGGGCTTTATGGCCTTTTTGGATCGGTACATTCTGCTCAAAGCAAGCTCCGGGAATTGGCGGATCAGCACCGCTTGTGTTTGGGTTTGTTGGGGCTTGAAAAAATCAGCAAACGGGGCTGCTTTGGTCTTCAAGTGAAAACTTGTTTGGGGGCCTGTGTGGGACGCGAAGAAAGGCAAGCACACGACGAGCGAATGTTGTCTGCACTGACCGACATGAAGGTGCATGCCTGGCCCTTTGAAGGCGCCATTGAATTGGTTGAGCAAAATGGCGATTGGATTCAACGGCACCGCATCCAAGATTGGCGCTATTTAAGCACTACCTGTTCAAAATCAAGTGCATTGAAGGTCAGTGTTCAGCAAAGTTTTGACCTCGACACTTACAAGATTCTGGTCAAGCCCATCATGATGGGTAACGCGCGAATTGAAGTCGTTGAATCGGTTGGTTGATCGAAATGTCAATGTGATCAAGCCTTTGCCCTTAGAAGTATTGGACAATAGACCCCTTAACGACTGGTCAGATTTTTTAGCGCTATGGCAATTCAATGGTTCCCCGGACACATGCACCTCACGCGCAAAGCGATTGAGGAGCGCATCAAAGACATTGATGTCGTCATTGAAATGCTCGATGCCAGGCTGCCTGGCTCCAGCGCCAACCCCATGTTGGCGCAACTTATTCAAGGCAAGCCAGGCTTGAAAGTCCTAAGCAAACAGGATTTGGCCGATCCTGAGCGCACGCTCATGTGGTTGGCCCACTACAACGCCATGCCCAACGTGAAGGCCATTGGTCTTGACACCAGCATGGTCTCGCCAGCCAAGGCCTTGATTGACGCATGCCACCAACTGGCACCCAGCCGGGGTGGCATGGCCAAGCCCATGCGTGTGCTCATTTGCGGCATTCCCAATGTGGGCAAATCCACCTTGATCAATACGCTGAAAGGCAAGAAAGCGGCCAAGACAGGTGATGAGGCGGGTGTGACCAAACTAGAGCAGCGCATTACCTTGGCAGACGATTTTTATTTGTACGACACCCCAGGTGTGCTCTGGCCGCGCATCATTGTTGAAAAGAGTGGGTATAACTTGGCCGCCAGTGGCGCCATTGGCGTGAATGCCTTTGACGATGAAGAGGTGGCCTTAGAGCTGCTGAACTACCTCATTCCAAATTATCCACAAGCTTTGGCCTTGCGTTACAAAATCAAAGATGTGAACAGCCACACCGATGAAACCATGCTCGAGGCCATCGCGCGCTTTCGCGGTGCTATTCAAAGTGGTGGCAGAGTGAACACCACCAAGGCCGCTGAAATTGTGATTCACGATTTTAGATCAGCCGCCCTGGGTCGTTTAACCCTAGAGACGCCTGCTGAGTTTGCAGACTGGCTTGCCTCTGGTTTGCAGGCGGACACCGAGAGAGCGCTTCGCAAAGAAGCACTTCAAAAGGAAAAGAAAACAGCTCGCAAAGCCAAGCCTAGGAATTGACTAAACGCCAGGCAAGAAATGTACTAATCAGTGCATTGACGATGGTCAAGCCGATGACAAGTACGGTACCCAAGCCGGTAAGCGCATAGGTTTGAGTGATATGACCGAGAGCCAAAGACAATAAGTTCAAGACCACCAAAATCCAAAAAGAAAGCTTGCGTGGTTGAAAAATTCTGGACAGCTTCATTCGTTCATGAATCTTTTAACAATTAACAGAGCAGATGATGGAAACTCGAATGTGTCACTTCACACTTAGAGTCGTTAACCCTAGGCGTTTTATTTGTCCAATTTG
>CAIODE010000074.1 GCA_903856875.1 uncultured Burkholderiales bacterium | reverse complement strand
GCAATAAATCCAAGTTGGTGGCTGAAAATTTTGCTTGGGTTCACAGCATTGACCGTTTGAAAATTGCCGAGCGTTTGTCAGCACAAAGACCCGCTCACTTGCCGCCCTTGCAAGTTTGCTTGCAAGTGAATGTCGATGGGGGAAACAACAAATCGGGCGTTGCCCCGCAAGAACTGCTTGCGCTTGCGCAAGCAGTGGCCAAATTACCGCACCTGCAACTGCGCGGCCTCATGACCATTCCAGAGCCCGCCACCAACGAGCTTGCGGCGCGCACTGTTCATCGTCAAGCCAAAGAACTGTTCGACAGTTTGAACGCGGCCGGCTTGAAGTTGGATACTTTGTCTATGGGTATGACTGCTGATTTAGAAGCCGCCGTAGCAGAGGGCAGCACGTGTGTGCGTGTGGGCACTGCTATTTTTGGTGTGCGCTCCTAAAAAACCCAGCACGCAGACTGGGTTCGAAGAGATGCAAGCTGTTTAAAACCGCGGCAAATCTGGGTGTGAAATTTTCCCACCGCGCACCAACATCTTGCCGTATTCTGCGCATCGGTTGTGTGTCGGAATCACCTTGCCAGGGTTCAGCAAACCCAGCGGATCAAAGGCTTTTTTCAAGGCAAACATCTGCGCGTTTTCTTCGGTCGAAAACTGCACGCACATGCTGTTGAGTTTTTCAATGCCCACACCATGCTCACCTGTCACGGTGCCGCCCATGGCCACACTGGTTTCTAAAATATCTGCGCCAAACAATTCACAGCGGTGCAACTGATCAGCATCGTTGGCATCAAACAAAATGAGGGGGTGCAGGTTGCCATCGCCCGCGTGAAAGACATTGGCGCAGCGCAACTGGTATTTCTTTTCCATCTCGGCAATGGCCAATAAAATGTCGGCCAATCGCTTGCGCGGAATGGTGGAGTCCATGCACATGTAGTCGGGGCTGATGCGGCCCGATGCAGGGAACGCATTTTTGCGACCACTCCAAAAACGCAAGCGCTCGGCTTCGTCTTTGCTGACGGCAGTGGCGGTGGCGCCGCAGCCACGCAAGACATCGATCATGCGACCGATTTCTTCTTCAACTTCTTCAGGCGTGCCATCGCTTTCGCACAACAAAATAGCCGCAGCATTCAAGTCATAACCCGCGTGCACAAAATCTTCCACCGCAGCGGTCATGGGCTTGTCCATCATTTCCAGACCTGCGGGAATGATGCCAGCTGCAATGACGGCGGCCACTGCATCGCCAGCTTTGCGAATGTCATCGAAGCTGGCCATGATGCAGCGCGCCAATTGCGGCTTGGGCACCAACTTGACGGTGACTTCTGTGGTGATGGCCAACATGCCTTCACTGCCCACCAGCACTGACAACAAATCAAAGCCAGAGGTATCCAAGGCATCGCTGCCAAACGTGACGGCATCGCCTTCGATGGTGAAGCCTTTGACTTTCAAAACATTGTGCAAAGTGAGGCCGTATTTAAGGCAGTGAACACCGCCTGAATTTTCTGCCACGTTGCCGCCAATGGTGCAGGCAATTTGGCTTGAAGGATCGGGTGCGTAATACAAACCATGAACTGAAGCAGCCTCAGAAATGGCCAAGTTGCGAACACCGCATTGAACCACTGCTGTTCTAGACAAGGGGTCCATTTTGAGAATCTGATTGAACTTGGCCATCGACAAGGTGACGCCCAGTTTGTGGGGCATGGCGCCACCCGACAAGCCAGTGCCAGCGCCCCGTGCCACCACAGGTACCGCCAAAGCATGGCAGGTTTTTAAAACAGCTTGAACTTGGCTTTCTGTTTCGGGCAAAGCCACCACCAAGGGACGCTCTCGGTAAGCCGTGAGGCCATCGCACTCATAAGGCACGGTGTCTTCCAAGGTATAGAGCAAAGTGTGCGCGGGCATCACAGCGCTCAATGCGCGCACGACCTGCGCTTGCCGATCGGCGCGAGACAGAGCATCCAAGTTGGTCAGAGCGTTCATGTCAATTTCTCAAATTAAAGAGTCACACATCATTATTTAAAGATCACTGTTTTGTGACCATTCAACAGCACGCGGTGCTCACTGTGCCACTTCACGGCGCGCGCCAGCACTTGGCTTTCAGTGTCACGGCCTTGGGTGGTCAGATCGTCCACGGTTTTAGAGTGTTCTACACGCGCCACGTCTTGCTCAATGATAGGGCCTTCGTCTAAATCAGCCGTGACATAGTGGGCTGTGGCGCCAATCAATTTGACGCCGCGGTCGTGCGCTTGGTAGTAAGGCTTGGCACCCTTGAAGCTGGGTAAAAAGGAGTGGTGAATGTTGATGGCACGGCCCGACAACTTGCGGCACAAATCGTCCGACAAAATTTGCATGTAGCGCGCCAACACCACCAACTCTGCGCCTTCTGTTTGAATGATCTCGTACTGCTTGGCCTCGGCTTCTGCCTTGTTGGCGGCGGTGACGGGAATGTGATGAAAGGGCACGTTGTAGCTGGCTGCCAGTTGGTAAAACTCACGGTGGTTGCTCACAATGGCTCGAATGTCGATGGGCAGCAAGCCACTTTTCCAGCGAAACAGCAAATCGTTCAGGCAGTGCCCCTCTTTGCTCACCAAAATGACGGTGCGCATGGACTGGGTGGTGCTGTGCAGGTTCCAGGTCATTTGAAAGGGGGCTGCAAAACTGAGCAACTGGGTGCGCAAATCGACGTCGTTCACTGGCTTGCAAGCGAACTGCACGCGCATGAAAAACAGACCCGTGGCGGGGTCGTTGTACTGAGCCGCTTCTTCAATGTTGGCGCCGCGTTCCAGCAAAAACCCCGAAACAGCGTGCACGATGCCCGTTTTGTCGGGGCAGGAAAGCGTCAATATATAGGCATGATTCATGGTTGATATTGTCGCAGGGAAGGCGGTAAAGTTCTGTACCCAGGCCTTGTCCATCCTCCATCAGAGGTCAAAACAGTCGTGACTTTCTGTCAGGGCTGCTGAAATAGGGATTGCGATCCTAAGTCGGTCAATTTACACTGAGGGCTCGAAATCAATGCTGACGATCAGCGTAAAGGCACATTCATGGCACCTTTAGAGTCCCCTATTTCTTCAATGAAACCAGCCAGCGCCCCTGCGGCTGCCTTCAACATGGACCACCAGTGGTTGCCCTTCACAGGCAATCGCCAATTCAAGCAAGAGCCGCGAGTTTTTGTGGCCGCTGAAGGCATGCACTTCACCACCCATGATGGCCGTCAAGTCATTGATGGCATTTCCAGCTTGTGGTGTGTGGGTGCAGGTCACAACCGCAAACCCATTGCCGAAGCCATCAAGAAACAACTCGACACACTCGATTACGCCACGGCCTTTCAAATCAGCAATGACCAAGCGTTTCAAGCCGCTCAAATGATTGCAGACTTGTGCCCCGGTGACTTGAACAAGGTGCTGTTTTGCAACTCTGGCTCTGAAGCAGCCGACACCTCCTTGAAGGTCGCCTTGGCTTATCACCGAGCCCGCGGTGAAGGTCATCGCAATGTCTTCATTGGACGGGAAAAGGGCTATCACGGTGTGAACTTTGGCGGCATGAGCGTGGGCGGTTTGCCCGCCAACCGCAAAGTCTATGGCGCCCAATTGCTGCCCCGTGTCGACCACATGCGTTTCATTCACGACCCAGTGAACCATGCCTACATTCACAACCAAGAACCCGTTTGGCAAGAAGATCCCCTGCTAGAACTGGAAACCCGTATCTTGGCCTTGCACGACCCCAGCAATGTGGCCGCCGTCATTGTCGAGCCGGTTGCGGGTTCTGCGGGTTGGTATTTACCGCCCAAGGGCTACCTGAAACGCCTGCGCGAAATTTGCAACAAGCACGGCATTCTGCTTATTTTTGATGAGGTCATTACAGGCTTTGGCCGCATGGGCACCAACTTCGGCGCCGACTATTACGGTGTGGTGCCCGACATGCTCAACTTTGCCAAATGCGTGACCAATGGCGTCATC
>CAIODE010000073.1 GCA_903856875.1 uncultured Burkholderiales bacterium | reverse complement strand
GCAAGCGTAATTTGATTTTAAAGCTACGTATACATAGGGTAAATACAGATGTGAGCCTACGGCTTACTTCTATTGCACAGCAATTTTCTTTGTGCTACGGTAAGAGTGTGACTTAAAACAATACGTCGGAGATAAACATGACTTCTTCTTCTCACCCCACCCGCCGACAGGTGATGTTGGCCTTGCCCGCTGCGACGGCCATGGTTTATTCAGGGTCCGGATTCGGCCAAACTGGGCCGATTAAATTTGGCGGGACCTTGCCTTTGACCGGTGGCAATGCCTCGATTGGCAAGGTCGCACAAGCGACAATGCAGCTGTGGTTAGAGGACGTCAACAAACGCGGTGGCCTCTTGGGTCGCAAAGTTGAGTTGGTGATTTACGATGACCAGACAAATCCCACTATAACCCCCGGCTTGTATACCAAGCTGATCGACGTTGACAAGGTGGACATGCTGGTCGGAACCGGTACCAATTTGATCGCGCCAGCCATGCCCCTGATCATTGAGCGTAAAAAACTGATGATGGGCAATCTGGCCTTGGGTTTGAACGACCAGTTCAAGTACGACAAGTACTTTCAAATGATGGCTTATGGCCCCAATGGCAAAGATGAATTGGCGCGAGGCTTCTTTGAAGTGGCCGCCAAACTCACACCCAGACCGCAAACCGTGGCCTTGGTGGGCGCAGACTCTGAGTTTGCTAACAATGCGCTGGAAGGCGCACGCAACCATGCCAAACGACTCGGCTTTCGCGTGGTGTACGACAAGTCGTATCCACCGAATCAGGTCGATTTTTCATCCGTCGTGCGCGCGATCGCAGCGGTCAAACCCGATCTGATTTTTGCCGGCTCGTATGTCGCAGACAGCTCCGGGCTGATCCGTGCAGCTGCTGAGATCAAACTCAAGGCCACCATGTTCGGTGGCGCTATGGTTGGACTGCAAGTAGCGGCGCTCAAGCAACAGCTGTCTGGCGTGATCAATGGCTTGGTGAATTACGAACTGTATTTGCCTGAACCCAGCATGCAGTTCCCAGGCATCAAAGAGATGATCGCCCGTTACCGCGCTGCAACTGCAGGACAAGGTCTGGACGCACTTGGCTTTTATGTGCCGCCCACAACCTATGCCCAAATGCAAGTGCTGGAACAGGCCATCATGGCCACCAAATCGCTCAAAGACGATGTGTTGGCCGAGCACATCCACAAGACCACGTTCAAGACAGTGGCGGGGGATGTCAAGTTTGGCCCCGATGGCGAGTGGGCAGAGCCTCGCATCCTGATGACGCAATTCCAAAAGGTCAACGGCAAGGAGTTGGGGCAATTTGACCAACCCGGGACGCAGGTGATTCTGTACCCCGAAAAGTTCAAATCCGGCAACATCATCACGCCCTACCCGATTGGCGGTTGATGTCTGCGGCTCAAGCAAAGGACTTTGTGCCTTCGCTCGTCGTTTAATCCCCTGCGCACGGATGACCCCGCCTGTTCACGGCGGGGCCGAGCGTTTCACTTTACTCTGAATCGCCTCATGGAAATCAGCACCATTCTCGACCTTTTGGCCAATGCCTTGGTGGCTGGCATCATGCTAGGGGGGTTTTATGCCGCTGTCTCTATCGGCATCTCCATCTCTTTTGGCATGCTCGACATTGCCAATATTTCGCACCCTGCAATGATCATGCTGGGCTCTTTCATGGCCTACCTGATCAACAGCCATTGGGGGCTTGATCCTTTGCTCATCATGCTGTTAATCGCCCCCTTGTTTGGGGTTTTAGGCATGGGGATTTACCGGGTTTATTTCCAGCTCTTTGAGAGCCGAGAAAAAGATCCACGCCGAGGGCTGGCCTTTTTCTTTGGTTTGTTGTTCGTGACCGATGTGCTGCTGATCCTGTTCTTTGGCGCTGATCTACGCGGTGTCGAAACATCCTATGTCGACAAGGTGCTCAATTTCGGTGTTGTCGGTATTCCACTGCGTCTTTTGATTCCGTTTTTCATTGGCGTGTTGGTGGTGCTGTGCATGCACCTTTTTTTAACGCGTACTTTTTTTGGTTTGGCCGTAGCCGCTGTATCACAAGAACCCTTGGGTTTGCGCTTGATGGGTGTCGACCCGGTTCGGGTCAAACAAATCGCGTTCGGGCTGTCGGTCGCGACAGCCGCCTTGGGGGGCGCCGCCTTGATCATCATTCAGCCGGTAGAGCCCGCCTTGGGTCGTGAATACATTG
>CAIODE010000072.1 GCA_903856875.1 uncultured Burkholderiales bacterium | reverse complement strand
TTGCGCTTCTTATCGAGCAAGCCACCTTCACCAAGGCGCCGCTCATTCGCCTGGCTCCAACGCGGGTGATCCACCGTTGGATTCACATTGGAATAAAAACCATATTCTTGCGGCGCTGCTTTGGCCCAAGACACCAAGGGTTGTTTTTCAACAAAGCGAATTTTCACAATGCTTTTACCGCTTTTGAAACCATACTTCCATGGCACCACCAAGCGCACTGGCGCACCATTTTGTTTGGGCAGCACTTCTCCGTACATGCCAAAGGTGAGCAAACTCAAGGGGTGCATGGCCTCGTCCATTCGCAAGCCCTCAATGTAAGGCCAATCTAAGTAGCCTCCCCGAAGGCCAGGCATGGTTTGAGGGTCTGCCTGGGTGATGAACTCTACATACTTGGCACTTGGCAAGGGCTCGACGCGCTTGATCAAATCGGACAATGAATAACCGATCCAAGGGATGACCATGGACCAGCCTTCCACGCATCGCAGACGGTAAATCCGCTCTTGCATGGCGCCCCATTTCATGACGTCTTCCAAATTGAAACGAGTGGGTTTTTTAACCAAGCCCTCCACCTCAATCGACCAAGGCGTGGTTTTTAAAGTGTGGGCTTGCTGTGCGGGGTAAGACTTTTCAGTTCCAAACTCGTAGAAGTTGTTGTAGGTGGTGGCATCTTTGTAAGGCGTGAGTTTCTCAACATTCATGGCACCTTGAACGCCAGATTGAGTAGCCGGCAACGCAGCCAATTTGACAGCAGCAGCACCGCCTTGCGCAAAGGCATCACGTTGCGCCCAAGATGCCATGCCCATGGCAGCCGCTCCTGCTGACCATTGGCGAAGCAACTGACGCCGATTGGCATAAACCTCCGGCTGAGTAATTTCACTGCTCAAAGGGTGAATGAAGCCATCTTGTTGGGTGCGAATCAGCATGAGAAACTTTCAAATAAGATGAAGCATTGGAAAACTTCGGGCTTATCCCCGTTTTGGTAAGGGATAAAAATCTGCGAAAAAAAATGGGCCAACAAGGCCCATTTGATTGACATTGCGAGTCTGCCTCGCCAAGAAGCAATCAGCGCAAGCCAGAGATATAGTCTGACACCGCTTTGATTTCTCGGTCGTTCAATTTGGCTGCCACTTGCGTCATTTGAATGCTGTTCTTGCGAACGCCATCGCGGAATTGTGTGAGCTGGCTGGTGGTGTAGTCGGCGTGTTGGCCAGACAAACGGGGGTACTGAGCAGGCATGCCAGAACCATTGGGACTGTGGCAACCAGCGCAAGCGGCAATTTGGCGATCGGCAATACCGCCGCGGTAAATCTTTTCTCCCAAAGCCACAGACTCCTTGTCTTTGGCAAAACCGGGTTTGGCCGTTTTGCTGGCCAAGAAATAAGCCACATTGCGCATATCGGCATCGCTCAATTGAGAAGCAAAGCCCATCATGACGGCATTGGCGCGCTTGCCTGACTTGAACTCTTGCAATTGCTTCAAGATGTATTCAGGATGCTGCTGAGCCAGCTTGGGGTTGACGGGGGTGCTTGAGTTGCCATCTGCCATGTGGCAGGCAGCACAAACGCCGCCCACAATGGCTTCGCCATTGGCCAAATCTGGTTTTTCAGCCTTTGGGGCCGCAGTAGAGGCAAAAACAGTACCCGCCATCAAAGCTGAAGTGAGGGCAGCGAAGAAAAATTGAGTCATTGACTTCATGGTCGACATCCGAAATAGTAGGCGCAAAACCACGAGATTCTACAATGCCCGCTAGCGCCATTTCTGGCGCCCTTCAAGTTTGAACCCAATGGCCACTCAAAATAGCCCCCCTTCAGCCTCTAAAGCATCGTCTTCAAGCCCTGTCAAAGTCAGAAAAACACCTGCCAAAGCAGGGCCATTGCCAGAAGCGCCGGAAGTCAAGGTCATCACACCGATGGGCTGGATGCACACCGCCCGTTTTCTGACCACGGCAGCAGAGCTTTTTCACCTGCCAGCCCTCGATGTGCCAGAAATAGCTTTTGTAGGTCGCTCCAACGCTGGAAAATCGACCTGCATCAATACCCTGACACAGCAAAAACAGCTGGCCTTTGCTTCCAAAAAGCCTGGCCGTACCCAACATATCAATTTGTTTTCCTTGGGCAAACAAGGGGTCACAGACGCCGTTTTGGCCGATTTACCGGGTTATGGCTACGCTGCCGTACCCAAACAAGACAAATTGCGCTGGCAAAAAGTCATGGCCAATTATTTGGTCACCCGTGAAAACCTCAAAGGCATTGTGTTGTTGTGCGATCCCCGCTTGGGCATGACCGAACTCGATGAGGTGCTGCTCGAAGTCATTCGACCCCGGGTTGAGGAGGGTCTGAACTTTTTGGTGCTGCTCACCAAATCAGACAAGCTCACCCGATCGGAAGGCGCCAAGGCTTTGTCGATTGCCAAATTGCAAGCGGGCGGAGGTCAAGCCAAACTTTTCTCCGCCCTGAAAAAACAAGGCGTTGAAGACTTGGCCCAATTGATGTGGGATTGGACGCACACAGATGATTGAAACTTGGCAGCAAACATTGCCGCATGGCATTCACTTAAGTTGCCGTGCCGCTGGCCCTAAGGGTGCGCCCGTCTTGCTGTTCTTGCACGGCTTCCCTGAAGCGGCTTTTGTGTGGGACGACATGCTGCTGCATTTTTCAAAACCCGAACACGGTGGCTATCGATGCGTTGCGCCCAATTTGCGAGGTTATGAAAAATCAAGTCAGCCCGCCGAAACATCTGCCTATCGCGCTAAATTTTTGGTGCAAGACATTGCCGCCTTGATTCAGATTGAGTCTGGCACAGCACCTCTCAAAGCCTTGGTTGCCCACGACTGGGGCGGCGGCGTAGCGTGGAACCTTGCCAATCAAATGCCTGTTTTGATGCACAAACTCATCATCATCAACTCGCCCCATCCCGGTACTTTTTTGCGCGACTTAAAAGACGATACTGCGCAAATTGAGGCCAGTGCTTACATGAATTATTTTTGTGAGCCACAAGCCGCCGCCGAACTCAGTGCCAATGAATTTGAAAGGCTGTTTGCCTTCTTTGAAAAAGGCGTGAAGCCTCTTTGGTTAACGCCTGAAGTCAAAGCGCGTTACAAAGCCGCATGGTCGTGTGGCTTGCAGGGCGGCCTTAACTTCTATGTGGCCTCGCCCCTTAAACCTAACAAGCCTGGTGAGCATGTCTTGCAAAATTTGACACTGCCTGACGAGATGTTGCGGATATCGGTGCCCACTTTGCTGCTTTGGGGCATGCAAGATGTGGCCTTGCTGCCCCATTTGAATGTCGGTTTAGAGGCCTACATTCCCCAGCTCACTTATGTGCCGATTGAAGAAGGCTCACATTGGGTGGTGCACGAACACCCTGAACTCGTTCAGCGTGAAATAGCAGCGTTCTTGTAAACCGATGCTTCACCCTCTGGGCGTGTTTTAAAACGCTTGTGCACCCAGTAATACTGTGATGGCGTGGCGCGAATGTGCTCCGCCAATTCAGTGTTCATTCTGAGGGTATCGTCGAATAAATGCGCTGTCGGAAAATTGTCCCAAGCCTCTTGCAAAGTCATTTCATAGCCTTGTGGTGTCATGCGCGTCACCAAGGTCAAAACCTGAGCGCGACCTAAGCGCGCAAATCTTGACAATGAAGGAACTGTTGCAGCGGTCACGCCCATGAACGGCACAAAGAGCGATTCCTCTGGGCCAAAGTCCATGTCGGGTGACAGGTGCAAGATCTCACCATGCCTTAACCCGCTCATGATTTGCTTCACCCCCTCGTGGCGAAAATAAGGCTTCACATTGCCTGTGCGTTGACGCCCTTCATTGACCCAAGCGTCCATGACTTTGCTGTGCTGCGGTACAAAAATAAAAGCCACAGGTTTGCTGGCTTTCAAAGTGAGTGCCAAACCACCTGCATCGAGTCCCACAAAATGGGGCGCCAAAATAATCTTGGGTGTATCAGCCGCCAATTGAGAAAATGCAGCAGGCGTGCCAAGCCATTTCAAGCGCGATTCAACAACTGACAAAGGGGCATGCCAAAGCCACGCTCGGTCTAACAAGGATTGCGCCAATTGAACAAAATGTGCGCGCGTGAGTTGCTTGATTTCTTCAATGGGTTTTTCAGGAAAGCACAGCCTCAAATTGGTCTGCACAATGTGCTTTCGACTTTTCATCAAGGCCCAAAGTAGCCACCCTAAAAATTGCCCCAGGGCACGAATGAAGCGCAATGGCATGATTGACAACAATCGCATGAAGCCCACAAACAATGCCGTCACGGGTTGGACTCCTGACGCGGTTGTTTGTAACGGGCATAGCCCCAAAGGTACTGATCAGGGCGCGACACAATCAAGCGTTCCATGGCTTGGTTAATTTGCAAAACCAGCGCATCTACGTCATCCGCATCTTGGGTACCAAGCTCGGTGGCATGAATGCGATAACCTTGCCCCCAAGGCAGGCGCTCGCCCCAAATCACGATTAATTTAGCCCCAGTTTGTAAAGCCAATCGCGCAGCCAAGGTCATGGTGTAGGCCGGCTTGCCGAAAAAGGGTGTCCATTGCCCCATGCCTTGTGGCGGCACTTGGTCTGGCAGCAGGCCCACCGATCGACCAGACCTCAAGGCTTTGATCATTTGCCTCACACCCGCCAAAGTGGTGGGGGCCGTTTCCAGCCCGGGGCGCGCACGGGAAGCTTCCATGACCTTGCCAAAACCTTCCTTTCGAGCTGGCCTAAACAGCACGGTCAAGGGCCCATATTTTTTGCTGAAAGAGGCGCACAAAGCCTGCGCACTGACTTCAAAGCAACCCAAATGGGGGGTTAAAAACAATACGCCTTGGCCTGCTGCATAGGCTTTGTCAGCACAGGTCAGGGAGCCTTCTGCCCAATACACGGCAGGGCTTTTGCCCATCCACAAACGCGGCAGTTCGGTCGACATGGCCCCAGCCTGCCCTATTGCGCCCACCACCTGTGAAAAGCCAAGACCCGCCGTTTTGACATTGGCCAGGAAACGCTGGCGATAGGTTTTTGACAACAGCCAAGCCAGCCAGCCAATGGCCTGCCCAAGTGCGTGCAAAGCCCACAAAGGCCAATGTGAAAAAAAACGAAACCAAAAAATCATCTTATGTTTGGTAAACTACGCCGGTCGCTGAGTTAAATAGAGCAACTTGCAGGGCGACACACACATTCTTTCAGCATGCCATGCATGACTCAGATTGTGCCTTGTCTTCGGACAAATCTGCTAAAGCGTTCGCCGAGGCCCAAAGCACCTGGCAGCGCAGACAAACATGCATGCCAAACTTTAGGAGAACCCTCATGGCGAATGACTATCTTTTTACTTCAGAATCCGTGTCCGAAGGCCACCCCGACAAGGTTGCCGATCAAATTTCAGACGCCATCCTCGACGCCATTTTTGAACAAGACCCCCGCAGCCGCGTGGCTGCAGAAACACTGACCAATACGGGTCTGGTGGTTTTGGCTGGTGAAATCACCACCAACGCCCACGTCGATTACATCCAAGTGGCACGCGACACCATCAAGCGCATTGGCTACGACAACACCGAATATGGCATTGACTACAAAGGCTGCGCTGTCATGGTTTGCTACGACAAGCAATCCAACGACATTGCTCAAGGTGTGAACCATGCCTCCGACGACCACCTGAACACCGGTGCCGGCGACCAAGGTTTGATGTTTGGTTATGCCTGCAGCGAAACCCCAGATCTCATGCCTGCGCCCATTTACTACGCGCACCGTTTGGTAGAGCGTCAAGCCCAATTGCGCAAAGACGGCCGCTTGCCTTTCTTGCGACCCGATGCCAAAAGCCAGGTGACCATGCGCTATGTGGACGGCAAGCCCCACAGCATTGATACTGTGGTGTTGTCGACACAGCACAGCCCCGACCAAAGCGAGTCTCCTACCAAAATGAAGGCCAGCTTCAACGAAGCCATCATTGAAGAAGTCATCAAGCCCGTGTTGCCCAAAGAGTGGTTGCAAGACACCAAGTACCTGATCAACCCCACAGGCCGGTTTGTCATTGGCGGCCCACAGGGCGATTGCGGTTTGACTGGCCGCAAGATCATTGTGGACACCTACGGTGGTGCTTGCCCTCACGGCGGCGGCGCGTTCTCAGGCAAAGATCCTTCTAAGGTTGACCGTTCAGCTGCTTATGCAGCGCGCTATGTGGCCAAGAACATTGTGGCTGCTGGTCTTGCAACCAAGTGCCAAATTCAAGTCGCCTACGCCATTGGTGTGGCACGCCCCATGAACATCACGATCAACACGGAAGGCACTGGCGTGATCTCGGATGACAAGATTGCCGCTTTGGTGAACGATCACTTTGACTTGCGCCCAAAGGGCATCATTCAAATGCTCGACCTCTTGCGTCCCATCTATACCAAAACAGCGGCCTATGGTCACTTCGGACGCGACGAGCCCGACTTCACTTGGGAGCGCACCAACATGGCCGCAACCTTGCGTGCAGCGGCTGGCTTGAAGTAATTATTTGACGGGGTTTTCTAAAACGCCAATCCCGTCAATTTCAACGCGCACCACATCGCCCGACTTTAAATATTTGGGCGGTGTGAAGCCAATGCCCACACCCACAGGTGTGCCGGTGGCAATGACGTCGCCGGGGTACAAGGTAATGCCGGCACTCAATGTTTCAATGAGTGTGGGTATGTCAAAAATCAAATCGGGTGTGGCGGCGTTTTGGCGCTCTTCGCCATTCACATAGCATCGCACATGGGTGTTGGTGCCATCCATTTCGTCGGCACTGACCAACCACGGGCCCATGGGGCAGAAGGTGTCAAATGACTTGCCCATGTGCCATTGCATGTGCTTGTTTTGCCAATCGCGTGCCGTCACATCGTTGACGATGGTGTAACCCCACACATGCTGCATGGCGTTGGCTTTGGTAATGCCTTTGCCGCCTTTGCCAATGATCACTGCCAACTCGGCTTCGTAGTCAATGGCCGTTGAGACTTTGGGCATCTGAATGGTTTCGCCTGTGGCAATGACGCACTCAGGCACTTTGGTAAAGATGATGGGCTCGGCCGGAATTTCACCGCCCGCTTTGGCACTGCTGTCAAAACCGCTGCGCGCAAATTCTTTGGCGTGCGCATGGTAGTTTTTACCCACGCAAAAAATGTTGCGGCGAGGGTGTGGCAGCGGCGCACGCAATTGCACATCTTTCAGCGCAATGGCTGCACCTTGCTTGGGCAAAGGCTCACCACGAGACAATGTGTCCATGAGTGTGAGGGCGCCTAGTTCGCGATCGGCCAGGGGCAGATCAAAGGGTGTCACTGAG
>CAIODE010000071.1 GCA_903856875.1 uncultured Burkholderiales bacterium | reverse complement strand
TGCCTCCAGCGTGCGCATGCTGACAAAGAGCCTGCGACCCATGCCCGACAAGTTCCACGGCGTGGCCGATCAAGAAATCAAATACCGCCAGCGCTATGTTGATTTGATGATGGACGAAGAGGCCCGCAAACGCTTTACGGCCCGCAGCAAAGCTGTCAGCGGTCTTCGCGATTTCATGGTTAAACACGACTTCCTAGAAGTTGAAACACCCATGTTGCATCCCATTCCTGGTGGCGCCAACGCACGCCCCTTTGTCACGCACCACAATGCGCTTGACCAAGAAATGTACTTGCGCATTGCACCTGAGTTGTACTTGAAACGATTGTTGGTGGGTGGTTTCGAGCGAGTGTTTGAAATCAACCGCAACTTCCGCAATGAAGGTATTTCAGTTCGCCACAATCCCGAATTCACCATGATGGAGTTCTATGCGGCCTATTGGAACTACCAAGATTTGATGGGCTTTACCGAAGAATTGGTGCGTGATGCAGCCATGAACGCCGTAGGCCATTTACAACTGATTTATGGCGGCAAGCCCGTCGATTTGGCCAAGCCTTTTGCGCGCCTCACCATTCGGCAAGCCATTGTGAAACACACAGATGCTGGTGACAAAGTAGATGACGCGGCATGGCTCCTTCAAGCTCTGCAAAAACTGGGGATGAGCGAAGTCAAGAACAAATTGTCTAAAAAATCATTGGCTGGCTTGCAAGTTTTGTACTTTGAAGAAACTGTCGAAGACAAGTTGTGGGAGCCCACGTTCATCATGGAACACCCCACCGAAATTTCACCCTTGGCTCGCGCCAACGACCTTCGCCCAGAGGTCACAGAGCGCTTTGAGCTCTACATCACTGGCCGTGAATTTGGCAATGGCTTTTCAGAATTGAACGATGCCGAAGACCAAGTGGCACGTTTTCAAGCCCAAGTGGATGCCAAGGACAGCGGCGACGATGAAGCCATGTTCTTTGACCACGACTTTGTGCGCGCCTTGGAATACGGCATGCCACCTGCTGGCGGTTGTGGCATTGGCATTGACCGTCTGATGATGCTACTCACCGACAGCCCCAGCATTCGCGATGTGATTTTGTTTCCCGCCTTGAAACGAGAGCAAGATTAAAAGCAGGGCCTGAATTGAATTCTTGCTTTGGCTTATTGCTTGGGCAAGCGATCTTGTGAGTGCGACACTTCTGTAACTTCTTTGACCTCAACGTCCACCACTTCAGGTCCATGTTGAGGGCCTGTGCGCCAAGCGCCGAATGGTGCTTTGTTGCGGGCCATGTCTTGATAGCGCTGCCAGACTACTGCCACTTCGGGTTTTCGGCCACGGACCAATGACCAAAGCGCGCCAGAAATCAATGCCAATAACAAGATGCACAGCGTGCCCAAGACAAAAACCAGTCCTAGCAAACTGAAAAAGATTTTAAAAATCCAAGCAATGAACTGCATATCAGGGCAAGCAAGCTAAGGCTTGTTGGTAATTGACAGACCGCACCAAATCTTCCCAAGCCAAAGCGGGCAATGAAGGCAGCAATGCCAAGCGGCGAGCTTCACTCAATTCATCAGGCTGCCACCAGCCCTTCACTTGGGCTTCGGCAAGCCCCTCCAAGACCTCATCAATGACTTTGCTGCCCTTCAAGGATTGATTGCACAGCAATGCCAAATCACATCCGGCTTCGAGCGCCGCCAAGGTACCTTTTGTGAAGCTGATGGGTTGGCCATCCAACACACGTGCGCCTAGCATCGATAAATCGTCACTGAAAACTGCGCCAGTGAATTCCAATTGTTCGCGCAAAATTTCTTGTACCCATTTTTGGGAGAATCCAGCAGGTCGTGCATCCACCTTGGGATAAATGACGTGCGCGGGCATGACAGCACTCAACTCGTTGCTCAACCACTCGTAGGGCTTGGCATCATCTTGAAGGATAGCTTTCAAGCTGCGCTGATCTACGGGGATGTCGACATGTGAATCGGCCTTGACGTAGCCGTGTCCTGGAAAATGCTTGCCGCAATTGCCCATGCCTGCACGCTGCAAGCCATGCATCAGGCTTTTGGCCAGCAAACTGACATTGCGTGCATCGCGGCTGAAAGCGCGGTCGCCAATGACGCTGCTTTCGCCATAGTCCAAATCAAGAACAGGCGTGAAACTCAAATCAACACCACAGGCGCGCAACTCTGCAGCCAATAAGTAGCCCACTGCTGTGGCGGCTTTGCAAGCCTTTAAAACACCTTCACCCACCAGACCTTTGCCATCTTGTGCCCACATCTCGCCTAAGCGTCGCATGGCAGGCAAATGTGTGAAGCCATCGTTTTTAAAACGTTGCACCCTGCCGCCTTCGTGGTCGACGCAAATCAACAAATCTTTTCGAACAGCCTTGATGTCTGTACACAAAGTTGTGAGCTGCGCACGGCTTTGCCAATTGCGTCCAAACAAAATGAGGCCACCCGTCAACGGATTTTTGAGGCGTTTTTTGTCGGCAGCTGTGAGCTCAAAGCCTTCAATGTCAATGATGAGAGGTGCTTGGATGTTCATTCGGTTTTTTCTACGATGCAATAACTGCCCGCGTAATCTGCTTCATCAGTGACGCTGATGTGTGCTTTTAAATGTTGGGACTCAAACCAGATTTTCAAGGCATCGTGCAAAACAATCACAGGTTGGCCTGAAGGCAGTTTGCCAATTTCGCACGAGCGCCATGTCATTGGCATGCGCATGCCCATGCCAATGGCCTTGCTAAAAGCTTCTTTGGCAGAAAATCGTGTGGCCACATAACGAACACCCCGTTCTGGCCATCTGGCGCTGCGCGCTTTGTAAGTTGCAAACTCTTGGTTGCTCAAAACCTTTTGAGCAAAGCGGTCGCCATGCTTTTCCAAGCTGGCTCTGATGCGCCTGACATCACACAGATCTGTACCGATGCCGTAAATCATGTTGGAAGTCTGCTCTTTCAATTCAAAATAAAGGGGCCAGGGCTTTGTTCATCTGCCTAAGGCATTTAAGTAGCCACGCACTGTAGCGGCGTATCCCACCTCGAGAGCGTCGGCCATCAAGGCGTGCCCAATGGAGACCTCCAACAAACCCGGCACAGCTTGTGCAAATTTGGGCAGGTTGTCTTGGTTCAAATCGTGTCCGGCATTGACGCCCAAGCCTTGCGCCATGGCTGCCTTGGCAGTACTAACGTACTCTGCCAAACAAGCATCGTTCGTGGTTGTGCCAAAGCTTGCGGCGTAGGGTTCGGTGTACAACTCCACACGATCGGCACCGCTTTGCTTCACAAAAACCATTTGTTGAGGCTCGGGGTCCATGAACAAACTGACGCGAACACCCAAGGACTTGCACTCGTCAATCAAGGGCTTCAGTGCGTCGGCATCTTTGGGGAAAGACCAGCCATGATCGCTGGTGAGTTGACCTTCGCTGTCGGGCACGAAGGTCACTTGGTGCGGCCGGAAGGTTCGCACAAAATCCATCAACTGGTGAAACGGGTTGCCTTCAATGTTGAATTCCCTGTCTGGCCAGCGCTTCATCAAGTCGGACAAGTCATGCACGTCGGAGGCAAGAATGTGGCGCTCATCCGGGCGAGGGTGA
>CAIODE010000070.1 GCA_903856875.1 uncultured Burkholderiales bacterium | reverse complement strand
TAGAAACTCCTTGACCGAACGCGCTGGCAACTGAGGATTGACAACCAAAACCATGGGCACGCTGGCAGTGAGAAGCACAGGCGCACAATCTTTGAGCGTGTCATAGTTCACCTTGCCATACAAGGCAGGGCCGATCACGATGGCCGATGTGTTGTAGAAAATGGTGTAACCATCTGGCACTGCTCTGGCAGCCAATTCGGCAGCAATGTTGCCACCTGCGCCTGGCTTATTGTCGACGATGACTTGCTGACCAAGTTGCTCAGACAATTTTTGCGCCAGAACTCTAGAGACCAAATCGGTAGGCCCACCTGGCGGAAAGGCGATGATCATGCGGACAGGCTTGGTGGGCCAACTTTGCGCCCAAAGCATGCTTGTCATCAATGCTAGAAAAAAACCAACTGCAAATCGTGTCCAGGATTTCATGACTTTTCCTTATGCATTGAAGTGATCTAAGATCTGACCAGGACCTTGCGAATGGTCGACGTAGTTGTGGCCATCGTGCACTTTGACGCCATTCACCCAAACGCCATGAACACCGCTGGCTGTCCTAACCATGCGAGACCCTCCGCCAGGTAAATCTTGAACCGGTATTGGTTTTGAGATGCCCACGGTTGCGGGGTCAAATAGCAACATATCAGCCGGCAATCCAACTTGCAACCTGCCGCGTTCTGGAATCCTGAAGCGGTCGGCCGGTTCGCTGGTAATTTTGCGAATACCTTCACTGAGCGTGAAATGCCCTGTCTCTCTCACCCAATGCGACAGAAAATACAGGCCAAATCCTGCATCGCACATGTAACTCAAATGCGCACCAGCATCAGACAAGGTAATGACACTTGCAGGGTGTTTAAGTGAGGGGGCAACGCCCTCATCGTTGTTGTTGAAAAACTTACCCACAAAATGAGTGCCAAGATCTTCGGACAGCGCAAGATCTAAAAAAACATCGACAGGGTCTTGGCCTTGCTGTTCGGCAAGGGCCTGAATGCTCTGGCCTTCCAGCTTTTGGTTTTCGGGGCGCATTGTTGGGCCAACCTCGATATGTCGCCAGTTCCCTAAGAACAAAATACCTTGTTTCGGTTGCTTCAGATCTTTTCGAAATGCATCGCGAAACTCAGCAGAGCGGTAGATACTTGGCAATGCATCGGCTGTGGCAGTTTTGACAACATCAAAAGCTGAATGACTGAGAAGTACGTAGGGATCAGTGAGGCTGAAATCAAATGACAAGGGCTGGCAACTGGTCAAAATATACAACTCATGACCGCGTTCCAAAGCCTGTGCACAGCGCTCGTAATACGTGGCGCCCAGCAATGGATTGCCTTCGTTGTACATGGTCAGTACGGTTGAAATGTAAGCAGGGCGTCCCGTATCCTCGACGATAGATTCCATGATGTCTGGGCTAGCCCGCGTACCCGTGGCCATCATGAAGACGCCTTTTTTCTTCTCGCCTAGTATGGCGGTCAGGGCTCGCAGTTCGGCCTCAGAGGCAATGGTTGATGGCATTGGAATGCCACCATAGCCACTGTGGTTGGGTGAAAAAGATGAGGCAAAGCCAATGGCGCCATGGTCCATCGCATCGCTCACCATGCTTTGCATGGTCTGCAGTTGCTCGGCACTTGGCTCGACATGGCGCGATCCATCTGCGCCCATTACAGCTGTGCGAATGACAGAGTGACCCGCAAAAACAGCGGTATTGATATAGGGGCCAATGCGCCGCAATTGATCCATGTATTGACCAAATGATTCGAACTCCCAATTCACACCGGTGAGCAAGGCGTTCAAATCCATGCCTTCAACCACGGAAAGATTCTTCAACATGGTCTCTCGCAAAGGCGCAGGGCAGGGCGCTATACCAAAGCCACAATTGCCAATGACGGCAGTTGTGACCCCCAGTGCTGGCGAGGGGGACATGGTGCGGTCCCAAGTCACTTGGGCATCGTAGTGGGTGTGCAAATCTACAATGCCAGGCATCAGGGCAAGCCCCTGAGCATCGATGGTTTCATGCGCAACATCGGTGATGTGGCCTATCTGCGCTACTCGTCCATTGGACACGGCCACATCGCTTAGCACTGGCGGAAGTCCGGTACCATCAAATACTTGTGCATTTCGAATGATCAAGTCATACATATGGGAAAGCCTTGAAAGTAATGTTGGCTTATTTGGCTTGAAAATTAGGTTC
>CAIODE010000069.1 GCA_903856875.1 uncultured Burkholderiales bacterium | reverse complement strand
TCCGCCACTGCCTTCGCGCGGGCCTCCTTTGATTTCCTGAAATTTTGTCGAGAGTTTTGAGCTATGGCTCGGAGCTTCTCGGTTTTGCCATCAATTTGGCATTGCATTTTTTCTGGAAATTTAAAATGAAATTTGTTACAAAGTTTGCGATCAATTCGCTTGTCCTTGCAATGTCGCCTTGGTTTTTATGGGGCACTGTCCAAGCGCATGCAGTCTTGGTAGACCCATCTGCAGAAGCAGGCAGTTATTACAAAGGCGCCGTTCGAATTGGACATGGCTGTGAGGGTGCCGCTACAACAGGCATCCGCATTGCCTTTCCTGCGGGCTTTGAAGGGACGAAGCCTCAGCCCAAATCGGGATGGAACGTGAGCGCTAAAAAAGCCGCATTGGCACAGCCCTATGTCAGTCATGGCAAAACAATCACCGAAGATGTGGTCGAACTTGAATGGAAAGCCAATACCAAAGAGGCAGCTTTGCCCGATGGTTCATTTGATGAATTTGCCTTCATGACCCAACTTCCTGAAAAGACCGGTGCCGTTTGGTTGCGTGTTCTGCAGACGTGTGAAAAAGGTCAAAACGATTGGGCTGAAATACCTGCTGCTGGTACATCCACCAAAGGCATGAAAATGCCTGCTGCCTTGCTGAGCATCAAAGCCGTGGGGAGTTCAAATGCCTCTGTGGCCAATGCCAATGTGACCATCAGCGACAGCTGGGTTCGACCCACCGTTGCGGGTCAGAAAGCCACAGGTGCTTTCATGAAAATCACAGCCAAAGAAAATAGCAAGCTTTTGAGTGTCAGCAGCCCTGTCGCAGGCGTTGCAGAAGTTCACGAAATGAAAATGGAAAAAGATGTCATGAAAATGGCGGCCATTCCATCTTTGGATTTGCCTGCAGGAAAACCTGTCGAATTGAAACCAGGCTCTTATCACATCATGTTGATGGACTTGAAATCGCCTCTTGAAAAAGGTGCCAAGCTGCCCATGACGATGAAGTTTCAAGATGCCAAAGGGGGCAAGTTTCAAGTGGATCTGCTGCTAGACGCCAACATGCCCACGGCTTCAGGTCAAGCCAGTGGCTCTGCGCCTCATCACCACCATTGAACCGTTTCAGACTAGCATCGACTTTATTCTGCTTTGATGCCTGCGTAGGCCGCCACCCTGGCCCAGCGCACAATTTCTGAGCGCATGAAGTCGGTGGCTTCTTCAGAGGTGGTGAAGAAACTTTCAAAGCCCAGCATGTCAAGCTTGTCTTTCATCTTGGGCTCTTTGCCTGCTTGAATGAAGGCAGCGTTGAGTTTTTTAACCACAGCAGGTGGCGTGTTAATCGGTGCGTAGACTGCAAACCAGTTGGTCAACTCAACCCCCTTGTAGCCCTGTTCGTTCAAGGTTGGCACCTGCGGCATGGCCTTGTGTCTTTCGGCTGAAGCTACAGCCAGTGCTTTCAGTCTGCCTTGCTGAATTTGAGGCAAGGCATTTTGAATGGGGCTGAACATGTAATTGAGTTGACCGCCAATGAGGTCGTTCATGGCTTGAGCCTGCCCTTTATAAGGAATGTGGTTTGACTTCAGGCTCACCAGTTGGTTGAAAAATTCGGCTTGCAAATGCTGTGGACTGCCCATGCCTGCAGAGCCGTAATTCATGTCGCCATTTTTTGACTTCATCAACTCAATGAATTCTTTCAGATTGTTGGCTTTGACGGAAGGGTGAACCACCAGTACCACGCCCGTTTGGCCAATGAGTGTGATGGCCTGCAAATCTTTGACCAAGTCATAGGGAATCTTTTTGTAGACCGCCACGTTGGTAGCAATGGTGGCTGGACTGATTAGCAAGGTATACCCATCGGCTTTTGATTTCATCACGTACTCGACACCGATGTTGCCACCGGCGCCAAGCCTGTTTTCCACCACCAAGGTTTGACCTAAGATTTCTCCAACACGCTGGCTGAGATTGCGGGCCAGTAAATCTGTGCCGCCACCTGCTGCAACGGGCACCACCACCTGAATGTTGTGGTTTGGAAAAGCTTGCGCATAGGCACAGGCATTGGACAAAAGAATTCCAAGGGCGATCAGCAATTTCTTCATATTCATTCTCGTTCTAGCGTTCGGGCAAGTTTAGATTGGCGTGGGTTTGAAGTTTAGATGGCGGTTTTGTGAAATGACTTCATACAAACCCTATGCGCTGCAAGCTCATGAGAAAACCTAAAGCAATTCTCACTGGTTTAGGAAAGCATGTGAAAATTACGCTCAATACTTACAAGGACTGAGTGCATGAAACGACCCAATATCATTTTCATCGTGGCCGATGACCTGGGATTTGCCGATCTGGGATGTTACGGCGGTCGTGATGCAGAGTTTGGCAAAGTGTCGCCGGTGCTGGACCAACTGGCTGCCAATGGTTTGAAGTTTTCTGATGGTTACGCCAACTCGCCAGTGTGTTCGCCCACCCGCTTTGGCCTCATGACGGCCAGATACCAATACAGATTAAGGGGAGCAGCAGAAGAACCCATCAACAGCAAGGCCAGAACCAGTACCATTTTGGGTTTGCCACCCACTCACCCCACATTGCCATCCTTGCTCAAAGAGCAGGGCTATAGAACCGCCTTGATTGGCAAATGGCATTTGGGATACCCACCCGCATTCGGCCCTTTGCGTTCGGGTTACGATGAGTTTTTTGGCCCGATGGCCGGTGGCGTTGACTATTTCACGCACTGCGCCTCAACAGGTGCGCACGACTTGTGGGTGGGCGAGGAAGAGCAGCCTCACGAAGGTTACCTGACCGATTTAATTTCCAACAAATCGGTGGACTTTGTGAAGCGCATGGCCCAAGACACCACGCAACCGTTTTTCTTAAGCATGCACTACACAGCGCCGCATTGGCCTTGGGAAACGCGCGAAGACCATGAGCTGGCGCAAACCATCAAAGACAATATCTTTCACCTGCAGGGTGGCAACATTCACACCTACCACCGCATGATTCACCACATGGACGAAGGCATTGGCTGGGTGGTCAATGCGCTCAAAGAAACGGGCCAACTCGACAACACTTTGATCGTGTTCACCAGCGACAACGGTGGTGAAAGATTCAGTGACAACTGGCCTTTGGTGGGCGGCAAAATGGATCTCACCGAGGGCGGTATTCGGGTGCCTTGGATTGCTCATTGGCCAGAAGGCATTGCCCCAAACACCACCTCAGCACAGCATTGCATGACCATGGATTGGTCAGCCACCATGGTGGCATTGGGAGGCGGGCAAGCGCACGCCGACTATCCCTTTGATGGTGTGTCGCTCTTGCCTTTGTTTCAAAACCCACAAGCCACGTTTGAGCGCCCTTTGTTTTGGCGCATGAACCACCGCGAGCAACGTGCCGTGCGTTTGGGTGACTGGAAATATTTGCGCGTTGATGGCAATGACTATTTGTTCAATGTCGTGGCTGACGCGCGTGAGCGGGCCAATTTGGGCAAACACATGCCAGAGAAACTTCAGGCATTGAAAACGCTGTGGGAAACATGGAATGCGTCGATGCCGCCCATTCCAGCCGATGCCACCATCAGCTTGGGCTTCTCAAACAAAGACATGCCGCATCGTTGACAGTTCAAGCCGCCTGA
>CAIODE010000068.1 GCA_903856875.1 uncultured Burkholderiales bacterium | reverse complement strand
TTATTCGGGAATGACTGTGCCTTGAATTTGCGCACTCTTGCCTCTGAACATGGCAATCACTTCAGCCTTTTGGTTGGTCACTTTCATGTCGTAAATACCGTGACGACCGCTCAGGGCTTGTTCTTGCCCTACACAGGTGAGTACATCGCCCAGTTGGCCAGGCTTTAAAAATTCAATGCTGCAGCCTGCAGCCACTGCCACCTTGTTGTAACTGTTGCAGGCAAAGGCAAAGGTGGAATCTGCCAACGTGAAAATAAAGCCACCATGGCAAATTTTGTGACCATTCAAATGCATCTCTTTGACGGTCATTTGAATCACGGCACGCCCAGGTTCACATGAAATGAGCTGCATGCCCATGGTGTCTTTGCTTGCGGTATCAACAGCAAACATCGACTCGCCCACTTGTTTGGCCAAATCAATGGCGGCTTGCGAGGGTGCTACAAGCTTGTTGACAAGGGCATTCATCTTCATTCACCTTTGAAATTGGCTGGGCGCTTTTCCAAGAAAGCTTTCACGCCTTCAAAATAATCATGTGAAGTGCCCAGCGCCGATTGCGCGTCGCGCTCTTGGTCAAGTTGCTCAGACAAGCTGCGCGTGTGAGCCCCGGCCATGAGTTTGCGCGTGGCCACCAAGGCTTTGGTGGGCATGACAGCCAATTTGTTGGCCATGCTGAATGAAGCTGCCAACGCATCATCGGCCACATCCCAAATCATGCCCCAGGCCTTGGCTTGCTCGGCCATCAATTTGTCGCCAGTCATGGCCAAAGCCAAAGCGCGGGGCAAGCCCAAACGCTCCACCAACAACCAACTGCTTCCTGCATCAGGAATGAGGCCAATTTTGCTGAAGGCTTGAATAAAACTAGCTTGGGGAGAGGCAATCACAATGTCGCAGGCCATGGCAATGGATGCGCCAGCGCCGGCCGCTACGCCATTGACGGCAGCCACAACAGGCATGCGCAGTGCTTGAATGCGTCGAGTTGTGGGGTTGAAAGCTTGGTCAATGACGGGGCCAGGATCTGCCCTCTTGACCATGTCGGGCCCAGGTGTGAAATCAAAATCCGACAAATCGGCGCCGGCGCAAAAACCTCTGCCCGCCCCAGTCAAGACCATGGCCCTGATTTCTGGATCGGCCTCGGCTTGGTCAAACGCAGCCCACAAGTCGTGGTGCATTTGACGCGTGAAACTGTTCAAGGCTTGCGGGCGGTTCAAAGTGACCAAGGCCACGGCACCGCGTTTTTCAAAAGTCACTGACAAAGTGTTGTCTTGGTTCATGATTGAGGCCTGATTGGGGTCTAAAACAGAAAATGTACCATTACCCGACCGGTCGGTTGGCCAATGTTTTCCCTTGATTGAAGCACCATTTTCATCCCGTTATAGTCAGGGGTAACGGCATTTAGAACCTGACTGGAGAATCCTTTTGTCTTACGAAAACATTGAAGTCCGCGTTGAAGGCGGCAAAGTTGGCATCGTCACACTGAATCGCCCCAAAGCCCTGAACGCTTTGAATGGGCCCTTGATGGACGAACTGGGCACGGCTTTGAAGGCCTTTGATGCCGACGAAACCATTGGCTGCATCATTGTGACGGGCAGCGAAAAAGCCTTTGCAGCGGGTGCCGACATCTCGGCCATGGCCAAGCACAACTTCAACAACGTCTACAAAGAAGACTTTATTACCCGCAATTGGGAAACCATTCGCAGCATTCGCAAACCCGTGATTGCGGCAGTCAGCGGCTTCGCATTAGGTGGCGGTTGTGAGTTGGCCATGATGTGCGACTTTATTATTGCCGCAGAGAACGCCAAGTTTGGCCAACCGGAAATCAAGTTGGGCATTATTCCGGGTGCAGGCGGCACTCAACGTTTGCCGCGCGCAGTGGGCAAATCCAAGGCCATGGACCTGGCCTTGACTGGCCGCATGATGGATGCGCAAGAAGCAGAGCGCGCAGGCTTGGTGAGCCGCGTGGTGCCCACAGACAAACTCATGGAAGAAGCCTTGGGCGCTGCTTTGGTGATTTGCGGCATGGGCCAATTGGCTGTGATGGCAGCCAAGGAATGCGTCAACCGTGCGTTTGAAAGTGGTCTGAGTGATGGCGTGATGTTTGAGCGCCGCTTGTTCCATTCGATGTTTGCCACAGAAGATCAAAAGGAAGGCATGGATGCGTTTTTGAACAAACGCGCGCCTGTCTTTCAGAACAAGTAAGTTAGCACGATTGCAAAACGCACTTACATCCGCGCCTATTTTTCCAAGCATTTGGCGACTGGCTTTACCTAATATTTTTGCCATGACCGCCAGCGCGCTGGTGACCATTGCTGAAACTTGGTATGTGGGCCAATTGGGCCTCCTCCCTCTTGCTGGCATGGCCTTGGTGTTCCCCATGGTCATGTTGCAGCAAATGCTGTCTGCAGGCTCCATGGGGGGCGGCATTTCCTCAGCCATCAGTCGTGCACTGGGCGCAAACGACATTTCGAAGGCCAACGCTTTGGTATTGCACGCTACGCTCATTGCGCTTGGCATCGGACTCTTTTTTACTTTGATTTTTATTTTTTTCAGTCGCTCCATGTTCTCGGCGATGGGCGGTCAAGGAGAATCACTTGAACATTGCCTTGCTTATGCGAACATTGTCTTTCTAGGCGCGGTGAGTATCTGGCTGACCAACTCTTTCACGTCTGTCCTGCGTGGCACGGGCAATATGCGCACTCCCTCTAAGGTGCTCCTCACAGTATGTTTGGGGCAAGTTGCTCTAAGTGGTATTTTGGGATTGGGCCTTGGGCCCATACCTGGCTTTGGTATGGCTGGCATTGCCGCTGGTACTGTCTCTGCTTATTCAGCAAGCGCCATTTATTTGTTCTTTTACTTGCGCTCTTCTCGCAGTCGTTTACAACTCAGCTTTAAAAGTCCTTTGTCGAGAGCCTTGTTCATCGACATTTTGAAAGTGGGCGGTATGTCCAGCTTAAGTTCGATTCAAACTGTGGCCACCATTGTGGTGGTCACTGGCTTAATGTCCAGTTTTGGTCCCGAAGCTTTAGCCGCATATGGCATTGGCACTCGATTGGAATTTTTGTTAGTCCCCATCACCTTTGCTTTTGGCGTGGCATGCCTGTCTATGGTGGGCATGGCCCTTGGTGCCAACTTGGTTGAACGCGCCAAACAAGTCGCGTGGGCCGGTGCATTGCTTTCAAGCTCATTGGTCGGCTGCATTGGATTGCTAGTCTGCTTTTGGCCTCGCATTTGGACTGAAATATTCACATCCAACCCCGTGGTTCTTTCTTACACTGCCTCGTACTTCCAATGGGTTGGGCCCTGCTACGGTTTCTTCGCTTTAGGTTTGTGTTTGTATTTCGCCTCTCAAGGTGCAGGCAAACTTCTAGGGCCCGTTTTGGCTGGCACTTTTAGATTGTGCGTGGTGGCAGCTGGCGGTATTTGGATCACTCAAAATAACGGAAGCGCAGTGGACATGTTTGCACTCATTGCGGCGGGCATGGTGGGCTACGGTTTGCTCACTGCTATATCGATTTACAAAGTAAGCTGGGCTCGTTAAGCTGCTTGAATTTTGAAGATACTTCGTCGCGCACCCACACGCGCGCCTTTGATATTTTTCAATTCAGCAGACCGCCACGGTTTCAACGCCTCTTGCTGTTTCGCATCTAGCCACCCTAATTGATCTAAAGCTTCTATGGAAGCCGCAAACAACGCAGGCTTGTTGCCATCGGCAATTTTGAGCGCGAGGGCTTGACCTCTAGCGCGACTGGCAATGACTTGTACGCCATCTGCACCCACTTTTGTAACCCAATCACCACGGCCCACACGCATAAAATCGGCATCGCTTCTGCCTGTGCCAGAGACCAACTCGGGGTGAGCGGACATGGCTTCACCCAGGAGTTTCAAACTGGCACCATATTCGTTGTTTGACTCTGGTTGAGAAAGGCGTGCATAGGCTTGCGCCAAATTCGAAAGCGGCATGGCAAAGTTGGGGGCAGAGCAACCATCAACGCCCCAAGCCATGGCATCAGACGCTATGCCTGCCACGTCGGCTACGGCTTTGCGTACTTGGAGCTGCAAAGGGTGGGTGAGGTCTGTATAAGTTTCTGTTGGCAGTTCGTGCAACGCGCAATAGGCCAAAAATCCACTGTGCTTGCCACTGCAATTGTGATGGCGCTCGTCGTATTCAAAACCGTCTGGCAGCGGCAAATCGTTGAATGAAAAACGATAGGGCACATGACAGCCACAGTGCATTTGCTTATAAGTACTACCACTTTTTTTCAAAATAGAAGTGGCCTGCTCTACATGCATGTCTTCCCCATTGTGGCTGGCGCACATGAGCGCCAATTCCTTAGATGTGAAGCCAAATTGTTTGGCGCCACCGCTTTGCATGAGTGGCAAAGCTTGTAAGGCTTTCAGAGTTGAGCGTGTGAAACAAAGCCAGTGGGGGTTGCCGGCAGAAGCGATCAATTTGCCATGGGTGTCAGTGACGGCCAGTGCCCCCATGTGCATACATTCAGAAATACCGTTGCGGGTGAGTTCAATCATGGGGACGAAATTCATAGGACCTCTTTTAAAAAAAATGGCAAATTTTTCTGCCGTTTAAAGCGGCTCAACGCACCTGAAACCGACGTAGCCCACTCGCTGTCACGAGGCAAACGCATACCTTCGTGTTGACAAATTTTTGGAACCTAATCAAATGTGAGATGAACAGATGGCTCATTGTCTTGCGCTGGAATTCCGAATGGCGCACGCCAAGTCCTATGAGGCCAGCAAAACGAAATTGCATTTTTAAATTACAACTTACGAGCCACCCAAAAATGGGCGCCTTCAGGCCCATATTGCTCTGCATGCTCAACATCTCGCGCAAGGTAAAAGCTCTGCCCTGCCTCATATGTTTGAGTGCCTGACGCAAGACTTAATTGCACTTGGCCAGCACTGACCTGAACCCTCACATCAAAGGGGTGCGTGTGATTTTTGACCGCCAGGTCGGGGGCCCAGTCCTTTTGG
>CAIODE010000067.1 GCA_903856875.1 uncultured Burkholderiales bacterium | reverse complement strand
GCGCCTCTGAGGGAACACGACTCGTTCAGTCTCTTTTGGACAGGATCCATCAACTTAAGGCTTTGACCGATCAAGCAACACCATTGATTCCACAATTGGTTGAACAACAGCGGCAACGCTTTTTAGACCGATGGCATGAAGCTCTCGCCTTAGGCGTCAATCAAGTGAGCTCTGACTCTGCACAAGAGCGCGCTTTGACTGAGGCTACCGCTTTTGCTATTCGAATAGATGTGGCCGAAGAATTGACACGTTTAAGTTCGCACCTGTCTGAGATTCAAGCTTGTTTGACGCAGGCGAACAACAAGGAAGGTGTTGGCAAGCGCTTGGACTTTCTAATTCAAGAGCTACACCGAGAGGCCAACACTTTAGGGTCCAAATCAGCCGCCCTAGAGCTCACCAAAATATCGGTCGACATGAAGGTGCTCATCGAGCAAATGCGCGAGCAAGTGCAAAACATCGAATAAGTCGCTTGACTGCTGCACCACAAGCCTCATACCCCATTACACTCCTTGCCATGGAATATCCTGGAAACCTCTACGTTGTAGCCGCTCCCAGTGGTGCGGGCAAGTCCAGCCTGGTCAAGGCCCTGATGGAGCTAGATACCCGTGTGTTGCCTTCGGTGTCTCACACCACCCGTTCTCCCCGGGGTCAAGAAAAACACGGCCGAGAGTACTTCTTTGTCTCTCAACAAGAATTTGATGCCATGGTGGCAGGAGATGCCTTTGTGGAGTGGGCCAATGTGCACGGTCACCGGTACGGCACCTCCAAGAAAATGCTTGAAGAGCGCATGGCACAAGGCTCTGACGTCATTTTAGAAATTGATTACCAAGGTGCCATTCAGATTCAAAAGATGTACGCCAATGCCATCCTGATCTTCATTCTCCCCCCCAGCTGGGAAGAATTGCGAAGCCGTTTAGAGCGCCGCGGCGAGGACAGCACCGAAACCATTGAATTGCGCCTGCAAAATGCAGCCATTGAGCTGGCCCAGGTCAAAGAATTCGACTTCGTTATAATCAACGAAGTTTTCGATCGCGCCTTGTTTGACCTCAAGGCCATCGTGCACGCTCAGAGACTGAAATATAGTGCTCAGCACCGAGCCCGTGCCGAAACTTTCGAATCCCTTCATATCACCTGATTTATTTACCGGAGACCGTCATGGCCCGCATTACCGTTGAAGATTGCCTCGAACAGATTCCTAACCGTTTCCAATTGGTATTGGCTGCCACTTACCGCGCACGCATGCTAAGCCAGGGTCATACACCCCGGGTCGAAAGCAAAAACAAGCCTGGCGTCACTGCCTTGCGTGAAATTGCTGCAGGCAAAGTTGGTTTGGAAATGCTCAAAAAAGTGAACTAATTTCTACATCCAGCCAGGCCGTCAAGGCCTAGCCCCAAAAGCCCCAAAGTTTCAAAACCTGGGGCTTTTTCACAGTCGCGTTACATTTAAGGCATGCGCGCAGCTTTTTCATCCGTTTTTCACAAGTCCGGTAGTACTTCCATACCCGGAAAGCGAGACAACGTTCACAACATCCTGGTTGGCATGCCAAGCGCCAGTGCAGCCAATGCTGCGGCAGCCAGTTTTGCCGCCTTGGTCGCCCAACTCAGCTATCTCTCTGCATCAGACATCGACTTGGTGCGAAAAGCCTATCGATTTGCCGATGAAGCTCACTTGGGCCAACTTCGAAAAGATGGTCAGCCTTACATCACACACCCTATTGCTGTGGCCACGCAGTGCACCGAATGGAAGCTAGATGCTCAAGCATTGATGGCGGCACTCATGCACGATGTCATGGAAGATTGCGATGTCACCAAGTCCGACTTGATTGAAAAGTTCGGCTCCTCCGTGGCTGAATTGGTCGATGGCTTGACCAAGTTGGACAAATTGGAGTTCAACACCCGTGAAGAAAATCAGGCTGAGTCATTTCGAAAAATGCTCTTGGCCATGGCCCGAGATGTCCGGGTGATCTTGATCAAGCTGGCCGATCGCACGCACAACATGCGCACCATGGACGACATGCCCCGCGAAAAATGGGCTCGCATTTCTTCAGAAACAATCGAAATTTATGCACCCATTGCACACCGCTTGGGCTTGAATCAAACCTATCGCGAATTGCAAGATTTGTCATTTCGCCACTTAAAGCCTTGGCGCTATGCCATTCTGTCAAAAGCAGTTGCCAAAGCGCGAAATCGAAGACGTGATTTGATTCAAAAAGTTCAAGCCGAACTCGAGTCTACGTTCACGAAGGCAAAAATCGGTGTGCAAATTTCCGGCCGCGAAAAAACGCTCTTTTCCATCTACAAAAAAATGGATGGTAAGCATCTGAGTTTTGCACAGGTGACCGACATCTATGGCTTCAGACTCATTGTGCCTTCGGTCATTGATTGCTACACAGCCTTGGGCATTTTGCACCAGATGTACAAGCCCGTTCCTGGCAAATTCAAGGATCACATTGCCATTGGCAAAGTGAACGGCTATCAGTCTTTACACACCACCTTGGTGGGGCCCTCTGGCGTCAACGTTGAATTTCAGATGCGCACCGAGGCCATGAACATGGTGGCTGAATCAGGTGTTGCAGCTCACTGGTTGTACAAGGACGACTCAAATGGCAGTATGGAAGCTGAACGTTTGGGGACTCAGTGGCTGCAGTCACTTTTAGACATCCAAAAAGAAACGCGCGACGCCTCTGAATTTTGGGACCATGTC
Source organism: uncultured Burkholderiales bacterium (assembly GCA_903856875.1). Taxonomy (GTDB): domain Bacteria; phylum Pseudomonadota; class Gammaproteobacteria; order Burkholderiales; family Burkholderiaceae_C; genus Limnohabitans_A. The sequence continues at coordinate 2,200 of CAIODE010000067.1, read as the reverse complement.
AAGGTTGATTTGTTTCCCGATGCTGTTTATGTATTCACACCCAAGAGCCAAATCATGTCGCTCCCACGAGGTGCAACAGTGGTCGATTTTGCCTACATGATTCACAGCAATCTTGGCGATCATTTGGTGGCTGCCAAAATTAACAACCAACAAGTCCCCTTGCGCACAGAGTTGAAAAACGGCGATGTGGTGGAGGTCATGACGGCACCGGTTTCAGCGCCCAACCCCTCGTGGCTTGGCTTTGTCAGAACGGGCCGTGCGCGCTCCAGAATCAGACACCATCTGAAAACCATGGCGCACAGCGAATCGATGGACTTGGGCTTGAAGCTTCTCACACAAGCATTGCGCGCCGAGGGCATTGAAAAATTACCAGACGATCCCGCACGCTATCAGGGTCTGTGGGAAAAAGTGCTCCGCTTTACTGGCAACCGAAATCGCAGCGACTTGTTGGTCGATGTTGGACTTGGTAAACGCATCGCCAGCATTGTGGCCAAACGCATGGCGGCTTTGTTATCTGAGATGGGCGAGAAGCCAGACCCACTGCTCATGACACGCGAAAGGTTCATGGCCAACGACACCATCTCCCAAGGCGCTATCTTGTTGGACGGCACTGAAAATGCTTCCGTCGTTTATGCACATTGCTGTCGCCCCCTCCCTGGCGACGAAATCATTGGCTACTTAGGCCGAGGTGAAGGCTTGGCCATTCACACGGCAGATTGCAGCGTCGGTATGAAGCTTCAGCAAAAAGACAGCGAGCGGTTCATAGGGGTAGAGTGGTCTGATGAAATGATGCGCAGCTTCGAGACCAGCATCAGCGTGACCGTTGTCAACACCAAGGGTGTTTTGGCCAGAGTGGCTGGCACACTGGCCAACTCAGAGGTTGACATCGTTCACGTTGAAATGGGGCAAGCCAGTGTGCAAGATGCTGCGGAAAATACCTTCGTCATTTCTGTGCGCGATGTAAGCCACCTTGAAACGGTTCTCAAGAATTTAAAACGCACACCTGCAGTATTGAATGCGGAGCGCATTACTCACCGCGTGCGTGGACAAAATACGGCAGAAGAATAAAGCGCTTCTTCAGCCTTCGAGCCAGTTTAAATATCAGTGTTCACTTGGCTTTGGATAAGTCACATTGAGCACTTCGATTTCGCGCCAACCTTGTGGTGTGACCAACTTCAGCACATCGCCTGTACTCGATTTCAACAAAGTTCGTGCAATGGGCGACACCCAACTTACCTCGCCCTTTAAGCTGTCAGCCTCGTCAATGCCACGAATGGTCACAGTGCGCTCATCTCCGTTTTCTTCCACATAGGTGACCGTGGCTCCAAAGAAAACCTGATTCTTGCCGTGGTGTGCGCTAGGGTCTGTCACTTCGGCAATTTCCAATCGCTTGGTCAGAAAGCGAATGCGCCGATCAATTTCACGCAGGCGTTTTTTGCCATAAATGTAATCACCGTTTTCAGAGCGATCTCCATTGCTGGCGGCCCAATGCACAATTTCCACCACCTTGGGGCGCTCATCGTCCATCAGCGCAAACAGTTCGGCGCGTAAGTTGGCATAACCCTGAGGGGTCATGTAATTGCGGGTGCCTGCGGGCAAGGGCGGCAGACTGGGGTCTTCCCCATCGTCTTCGGCATCGTTGTCTGTTTCGCGTGTGAAAGCTTTGCTCATGTTGTGATCCACTCAAGCTTGCCAAACCGCATAGCCAAGCTCTTTCAACTTAATTCCAACCTCAACTTCTAGATATTGTGCATCTTTGTAAGTCATTGGTTGCTTTAAATCATCGACGAGTTCTGGCATGAGTCTGAGTCCATACTTCTGAACATAGCCATTGGCTTGAACGCCAGCTTTGTGCTTGTCAAAACGTGTATCAGGGTCCAAACCTGTCATGCCAACATAGACACAGGGCTCTCCTGCTTTGTAAGAGACGTTGGCATTGATAAATTTCTGATGCTTAAGCACTTCAGAGCTCAGAAGCACAATGTAAACATAGTAATGAGCTGCTGCCATGATTCGTCTTTAAGGATGAAGACCCATCAAATAACTGATTGAAAGAAAAACAGCCTAGAGGGGTAAGCCTCTAAGCTGTGTTCTAGAACCGACATTATTCGAAATTCTGGTGCGGCTGGCAGGAATCGAACCCACGACCCCTTGGTTCGTAGCCAAGTACTCTATCCAGCTGAGCTACAGCCGCGAAGCT
>CAIODE010000066.1 GCA_903856875.1 uncultured Burkholderiales bacterium | reverse complement strand
TGAAGACCAAACTTTTCCCAAGCGATACGGTCATTTGGAAGGCAAAGGCGTGGTGCCTGTGGCAGAGATGCAAGGCAAATTGAAAGCCGCATTGGATGCACGTCACAGCAGCAACACACTGATCTTGGCGCGCACAGATGCGTTGGCCGTGGAAGGCATTGAGTCTGCTTTAGAACGTGCCGAAGCCTATTTGGCCTGTGGCGTCGATGCCTTGTTCATTGAAGCATTGCGTACACCCGAGCAAATGCAGCAAGCTTGCGCACAATTTGCGCACCGCATTCCTTTGTTGGCCAACATGGTGGAGGGCGGACAAACGCCCATTCAAAGTGCCACCGAATTGGGTGAGCTTGGCTTTCGAATTGTGATTTTTCCAGGCGGCACTGCGCGTGCAGTAGCCCACACTTTGCAGGGCTACTACGGCAGCTTGAAGGCGCACCAAACCACCACACCTTGGCGCGACAAAATGTTGGATTTTGATGCGCTGAATCAACTGATTGGCACCCCTGAGTTATTGGCCCTCGGAAAACAGTACGATGGCAAGTGATGAATCCGCAAACTAAACACGTGTGTGTCATTGGCGCCGGCATTGTGGGTTTGTCCACGGCTTGGCGCTTGATGCAAGACGGTTGGCAAGTGAGCGTGATTGAAGAAAGTGCCGCGCCTGGCTTGGTCACCAGCTATGCCAATGGCGCGCAACTTTCTTACAGCTATGTGGCGCCTTTGGCCGAGCCTACCGCGCTCACAAGTTTGCCCAAGTGGCTTCTCCAAAAAGATGGACCCTTGCACATTCACCCCTCACTGTCGCCTACTTTTTTGCGTTGGACTTTGAGTTTTGCAATGCACTGTTCGACCGCCAGTGCGCAGCAAACAACCCGTGATTTACTAGGCTTAGGGTATTTGTCTAGGCGTGTTTTAAGAGAATGGTTGGCCGATGTGCCTGCAAGTTGGGCCACAGCAGCGGGCTTAGATTACCGCACCAATGGCAAGCTGGTGGTGTTTCGCGATCCAGCTGCATTGGCTTTGGCCAGTGCACAAGTGAACTACCAGCGCAGTTTGAATGTGGGCTGTGAGCAGCATGTGCTTTCGCCATCTGAATGCTTGCAAACAGAGCCCGCACTTGCCGCCATGCAAAGCAAGTTGGTGGGCGGTATTTTCACGCCTTCTGAAGATGTGGTCGATAGCCACGGCCTGTGTAAGTACCTTGAGCGTTTGATTGCGTCGCGCGGTGGCAAGCTGCTTTACGACACACGCATCACGGGGGCCTTTCTTGAAGGACGTCGCTGCATTGCTCTGAAGCTCAAGTCTCAAAGCACGGTTTTGCAAGAGGCGCAATCCGAAAAAGCGGCAGACATGACTGAATTCAAAGCAGACTTCTTCGTGGTGGCCGCTGGCCTGAGCAGTCGTGAGTTGCTGCAAAAGTTTGACACGCGTGCACCCTTGTTGGGACTGAAAGGTTTTTCCATCACACTTGATTGCGAGAAAGGCATCGCACCTTCGATGTCTATCACTGACAGTCATCACAAAATTGTGTTTGCCAAACTGGGACACCGCTTGCGCGCAGCAGGCATGGTCGACTTGGGACGAGAAAACAGAGAGGTCGATGCCAATCGAATTAAAGCCTTGATTCAACAAGCGCGCGACAATTTTCCGGACGCTGGTGATTACAGCAACGTGCAAACTTGGGCAGGCCTGCGGCCTGCAACGCCTTCAAGTCGACCGATCATTGATCAAACTGCTTGCGAAAATGTCTATGCCAACATAGGGCATGGCACCTTAGGACTGACTTTGGCAGCAGGTTCTGCTGATTTGTTGGCAGACAAACTGGCAGGCCGCACCAGCAGTCTGCCAATGACGCCTTTTACTTTCCTAGCCGCTTAGAACTTCCTTAGCCTGAAATGACATGGGCCTCCAAAAGGTATCACAAGTTGAGACCTCAGGGATACCCATTGGGATTTTGTGACTGCCAGCGCCAAGTGTCTCGGCACATGTC
>CAIODE010000065.1 GCA_903856875.1 uncultured Burkholderiales bacterium | reverse complement strand
GATGATTTGATTGCCAAGTCCAAAGCCTCGGCTGGAAAATTGAGCTTGGGCAATGAAGGGCCGCGAACTTTCAGCGGCATGATTGCGCGCTTGTTCAATGCGCGCACCAGTGCAGGCGCCAATTTGGTGGCCTATGCCAACGTGGGCCAAGGCACCACCGACCTCATGGGCGGGCACGTTGATGCCATGGTGGCCGACTTAGCCAGTACAGCGCCACTGGTGCGTCAAGGAAAATTGCGGCTCTTGGGCACATCCTCTGCAAAGCGATTGCCGGGTTGGGAAAACACACCCGCCTTGGCTGAGAAGTTGCCAGGCTTTGACATGGTGGGCTGGTTTGCAGTGGTTGCACCCACAGGTACACCTGCAGCAGTCATTGAGCGAAGCAACCGCGACATCAATGCCATTTTGGCGGACAAAGAAGTGGCCGATCGGATCGCCACCATTGGCCCTTTGGTAGACAGCAGCATGAATGTGGAAGCCGTAGGTGCTTTCTTACGCAGCGAGTCAGTTCGTTGGCAATCGATTGCCAAAGAAATTGGTGTTCTGCCTGAGTGATACTCAGGCTTTGATTTAATTCTGAAATATCGCCATGGAAATCAAGGTCAACTTTCTCGACAAGCTTCGTGTTGAAGCCAAGTTCGATGACTTCACGCTTGTGGCCGATCAGCCCATGCGTTACAAAGGCGATGGTTCAGCACCCGGCCCCTTTGATTACTTTTTAGCGTCATCGGCTTTGTGTGCGGCTTATTTTGTGAAGTTGTACTGTCTCACGCGCAACATCTCGACAGAAAATATTCGCCTCTCGCAAAACAACATTGTCGATCCAGAGAACCGCTACCAACAGATTTTCAAAATCCAAGTGGAGTTGCCTTCTGAAATTTCAGAAGTCGATCGACGTGGCATTTTAAATTCGATTGAGCGCTGTACTGTTAAAAAAGTGGTGCAAGCTGGCCCCGAATTTGTCATTGAAGAAGTGGCTAACCTAGATGCCGATGCGCAGTCTTTGCTTAGCCTAAAACCATCGGCTGAAACCAACACCTTTATCCTTGGGAAAGATTTGCCTTTAGAGCAAACCATTGCCAACATGTCGGGCATCTTGGCCAATTTGGGCATCAAGATTGAAATTGCTTCGTGGCGCAACATCATTCCCAATGTGTGGTCTTTGCACATTCGCGATGCGCATTCGCCCATGTGCTTTACCAATGGCAAAGGTGCTACCAAAGAAAGCGCGCTAGCTTCTGCATTGGGTGAATACATCGAGCGACTTAACAACAACCATTTCTACGCTGGCGCTTATTGGGGTGAAGAACTGGCCAACGCAGAGTTTGTGCATTACCCCAACGAGAAATGGTTCAAGCCCGGCCGCAAAGATGCATTGCCGAAAGAAATTTTGGACCCCTACTGTCTGAACATCTACAACCCTGACGGCGAGTTAAAAGGCTCGCACCTGACCGATACCAATTCGGGCAATGTGGCGCGTGGTATTTGCGCTTTGCCTTACCTAAGGCAATCGGACAAACAAGTGGTGTACTTTCCCTCTAACTTGGTAGAGAACTTGTTTGTCAGCAACGGCATGAGCGCTGGAAACACACTGGCTGAAGCGCAAGTGCAATGCTTGTCAGAAATTTTTGAACGTGCAGTCAAACGAGAAATTCTAGAAGGCGAAATTTGCTTGCCCGATGTACCCCCCGAAGTGTTGGCCAAATACCCCAGCATCTTGGCCGGCATTGAAGGCCTAGAAGCACAAGGCTTTCCAGTGTTGATCAAAGACGCTTCTCTGGGCGGCACATACCCCGTCATGTGCGTCACCTTAATGAACCCACGCACAGGCGGTGTGTTTGCCTCCTTTGGCGCGCACCCCAGCTTCGAAGTGGCGCTGGAGCGCAGCCTGACCGAATTGCTGCAAGGCCGCAGCTTTGAAGGCCTGAACGATTTGCCTGCGCCCACCTTTGAAAGCAATGCTGTCACAGAGCCCTATAACTTTGTAGAGCACTTCATCGACTCCAGTGGCATTGTGTCTTGGCGCTTCTTCAGCAGCAAAGCCGATTATGAATTTGTGGAATGGGACTTTGCAGGTCAAGGCAGCAGAGCCAATGCTGATGAAGCCGCTACCTTGTTCGGTATTTTGAAAAGCATGGGCAAAGAGGTTTACACCACAGTGCACGACCAACTGGGCGCCATTGCCTGCAGAATTTTGGTGCCCGGCTATTCAGAAATTTATCCCGTAGAAGACTTAATTTGGGACAACACCAACAAAGCCTTGTTGTTCCGTGAAGACATTCTTAATTTACATCGCTTGGACGATAAAAGCTTGTCGTCACTGCTAGACCGTTTGGAAAACAACGAACTGGACGAGTACGCCGACATTGCCACTCTGATTGGCATTGAGTTTGATGAGAACACAGAGTGGGGACAACTGACAGTGCTGGAGCTGAAACTGCTGATTCATCTGGCGTTAAAGCAATTGGAAGCCGCACAAGATTTGGTAGGAGCTTTTTTGCAATACAACGACAACAGCGTTGAACGCAAACTGTTTTACCAAGCTTTGAATGTGGTGCTAGAGGTAGCCTTAAACCCAGAACTCAATATAGAAAACTACGAACACAACTTCCGCCGCATGTTTGGCAACATGCGCATGGATGCTGTATTGGGCTCAGTGAATGGCACAGTGCGTTTCTTTGGTTTAACGCCTACCAGCATCAAGTTGGAAGGCTTAGACAGGCATCACCGTTTGATTGACAGCTTGAAGAAATTGCATCTTGCTCGAGCCAATGTGCATCCTCAGCGTGTAGCTTTCGAATCAGTAGCGAAATAATCTTGCGATACTCGCCATGTACTCATCGCAGCATTGTTTCCGAAAAAATCAATTATTTAGGATGACTGGAAGCAATTTTCAATCAAAGCTTTTGAAGCTCTTTCAAAGAGCGCCATAAATCATCCATTGAAGTGCCTTCTGGCAGGTCGCTGCAAGCATGGATTAGCTGATAGACAGACTGAGTTGTGTAGTTTGCGGCTCGCATCACACGCCTATTTTTTTCCAAAATGTCTGAAGTTGAAAGCGGATTTTCTGGATCACCTGGCGCGTCAGACAGGCTGGCTTCAATGCACTGACCATTGCGCAGCCAAACCCTTAGCTTTGCACCATAGTGCGCTGGGTAGGCAAGGCTCCATTGCTTGTCTGCTCGTACGTGGGTGTGCTGGCGTATGCGCACAAGTTCCGGTAAGTTCAAGCACTCAGGCTCAGTGTCTTCCAACCAAAAATCACCACGCAGTAGCGCAACGGCCACGCCATGTTGCAAACTAAAACGAGCTTCTTGGCTGTGACTTGGCTGAGCCTGATTGGCAAAATCAAGGGCCGTTTGGTAGGTACTTATTTCTACGCGTACGATGTTGTCGGCATGGCTTATATTTTGGTGAATTTGAATAGCGCAAGCAATGGCTGGGTGTACATGCCGGCATACGGGCCAAGGTTTGAAGCTCACTTCGTGAATCAGCCATGCCGCATCAGGCTTAGGTAAGAGAACAGCCATGGCATGCTTCAACGAAGGCAGACTGCCAGTGGCCGCTAGCCAGCCATGCTGTCCTTCAAGGATGTAGCGCGGTCCTTTTAAACCAGCCGCTGCCAAGTCTGCCGCCAACACACCCGATTGCGCACTGCGGCCAGTGGCCAGTTGTTTGGAAAATCCAGATTCCAACCGGCATTGCCAAACGCCACTTGCTTGCATTCCGGCTTGGGCTAGAGCGTTCGTTGCTTGGTGAGCATCTAATTGCAACAAGCTGGCACAAGCTGTTGCGGCGCCAAAGACACCACATGTTGCCGTGTTGTACCAGTGTTGATAATGGCGAGTGCCTGCCAGCAACCCAACACGGATGGCTACTTCATAAGCGCGAACGATTGAATCTAAAAATGCCTGTGGCAAGACATTTTCTCTTTGTGCGACTGCCAGCGCTGCTGCCATGATGGTGTCCGCTGGATGCACGATGGCGCCTCGGTGTAAATCGTCCAACTCAAATATATTGCCCAAACTTCCGTTGAACAGGGCAGCTGCCTCACTGCTCAAGGACAGGCCTCCCACTGTCCAGCAAATGCCTTGAGACGCTTGAGTTGTTGCCCAACGGTTGATGGCTTCGCCAGCAGGAGAGCGATGACCTAACATCACGTTACCAAGCCAGTCGACTAAGTGCAGTGCTGCGCGTTGGCGATCTTCGCTTGTTATGGATCGGCCTTGCAAGGCCAGCAATTGTTCAGTCCATGAGGGTGTTTGAAAAGAACTCACCCAGACTTCTTCAGTTAGCGGCCTTTGAAAACAGCCGGGCGCTTTTCGTTGAAGGCGGCCACACCTTCTCGCCGATCGTCGGTGTCAACCAAGTGCTTGTAGGCTTCCACTTCAAAACGATAGGCCGTGCGCAATTCCATTTGTCCGCCATAACGGATCGACTTTTTAATTTGCCTAACTGACAATGGCGCATTGCTGGCAATCTTTTGTGCGGTTTCCAGAGCAAGCGGCAATACTTGATCAGAAGCAGCCATCTGGTTGACCAAGCCCCATTCACAGGCCTGAGCTGCGCTGAAGGGACGCCCTGTCATGATCAATTCTTTGGCCCGTCTTTCGCCCAATGCGCGCGGCAAATTTTGTGTACCGCCCATGCCCGGCATGATGCCCAAGGTGACTTCTGGAAATGCAAACTTTGCATCTTGGCTGGCATACAAAAAATCGCAGCTGAGGGCAATTTCTAAACCGCCGCCAAAGGCATGGCCATTGATGGCGCCAATGACTGGCAAGGGCAAGTCAATCAGCGCCCAATACGAACGCTCAAAAATTTCATGCTGGTGCTGCCAAGCTTGAGGCGTCATGCCATTTCGTTCTTTGAGGTCGCCACCCGCACAAAATATCTTGTTGCCGGCACCTGTTAAAACCACACACCGAATATCGCCAGGAACATCGGTGAGGCGCGTCCACACATCCAGCATGTCCAATGCCATTTGGGTGTTGAGTGCATTGCCCACTGCAGGGCGGTTCATGCACACTTGAAGCACGTTGTTGCTGACTTGTTTGCAATCAAGCGTGGTGTAAAGAGGTAACTCAGAGTTAGTCACAGCGCACTCAGTAAGACTTGGGCATGCCCAGAACATGCTCGCCCACATAGGACAAAATCAAGTTGGTTGAAATGGGGGCCACTTGGTACAAACGTGTCTCGCGAAATTTTCGCTCGATGTCGTATTCAGCGGCAAAGCCAAAGCCACCATGGGTTTGCAAGCAGACATTGGCGGCCTCCCAAGAAGCGTCTGCTGCCAACAACTTGGACATGTTGGCTTGTGCGCCGCAAGGCAGCCCTGCATCAAACAAGCGAGCAGCTTCATAACGCATCAGGCTGGCTGCTTCAACATTGATGTGAGCCTTGGCGATTGGAAATTGAATGCCTTGATTGAGTGCAATGGCACGGCCAAACACCACACGCTCTTTAGCGTATTGCGTTGCACGATCAACAAACCAATAACCATCACCGATACATTCTGCAGCAATCAAAATACGCTCTGCATTCAAGCCGTCCAAAATGTATTTCAAGCCCAGACCTTCTTCGCCGATGCGGTTTTCAACCGGAATGCGCAGATTGTCTATGAAAATTTCATTGGTCTCGTGGTTGACCATGTTGCGAATGGGTTTGACGGTAATGGTCTTGCCCACTTCTTCGCGCAAATCCACCAAGAAAACAGACAAGCCCTCTGACTTTTTCTTCACTTCCGCCAGAGGTGTGGTTCTGGCCAATAGAAGCATGTAATCGGAATGCTGCAAACGTGAGGTCCACACCTTTTGACCATTCACCACATAGTGGTCGCCTTGGCGCACTGCCATGGTTTTAAGTTGTGTGGTGTCTGAGCCGGTTGTAGGCTCTGTCACGGCCATCGATTGCATGCGCAATTCACCCGACGCAATCTTGGGCAACAAAGCGTCTTTCTGTGCTTTTGAGCCATGCCTTACGACGCAACCCATCACATACATCTGACCATGACAAGCGCCTGAATTGCCGCCAGCAAGGTTGATCTCTTCCATGATGACGCTGGCTTCGGTGAGGCTAAGGTTAGAGCCGCCATACTCTTCTGGAATGAGCGCGGACAGCCAACCTGCGTCAGTTAAGGCAGTTACAAATTTTTCTGGGAAGGCACGGGCTTCATCCACCTCTTGCCAATAGCGGGAATCAAAGGCTGATACAACTTGACGCACGCCTTCGCGCAGTTCTGGAAAATTCTGTGAGCTCATAAATTATTTGCTGGGCGTTGTAAACATTTGGCCGCCATCAACATTGATGACGCTGCCACTCAGGTAGCTGCAAAGGGGCGATGCGCAGAACACAGCCAGTTTAGCAACTTCATCAGGCTCGGCCATGCGACCGAAAGGCATGCCCAATGTTAACTCTTGCCAGCGCGAGGCATCACCCAGCTTGGCTGTGGCTTGTTGCTGCAACATGCCCTGCATGCGGTCGCTTCGAGTGGGTGAAGGATTGATGCCAAACACGCGCACACCTTGACGCACAGTACCACCCCCTAAACCCTGTGTGAATGCCATCAGGGCCGCGTTGGCGGCCGAGCCGCAAATGTATTCATAGCGTGGCGCTGCACCTGCCATGCCAATGATATTGGCAATGACACCTTTGCCGCGTTTTTCCATGCTTGGTAAAAAAGCGCGTGTGAGGTTGATGTAGCTGTAGAGTTTGAGTTCCCAAGCCTGACGCCAGCGGTCTTCCGTGATGTCGTGAATGTTGCCACCCGGAATGGCGCCTGCGTTGTTGACCAACACGTCGATCTCGCCCACCTTTTGTAACAGCGCATCGGCAGATCCAGGCAAGCTTAAGTCAGCTTCAATGACTTGGGGTCTGATATGGTGTGCAGCTTCGATGGTTTGCACGGCATGTGCCAAATTGGCTTGATCGCGCGAAACCAAAATGGGCATAGCGCCCTCTGCTGCAAATGCTTTGGCAATGGCCAAGCCAATGCCTTTGGAGCCGCCGGTAATGAGGACGCGTTGACCTGTCAGTTCTAAATTCATAGGGAGTTTTCGTTAAGTAGTCATCAGTTTGAAGGTGCGGGTACTTGCGACAAATACCAATCTGACATTTTCTCACCTGTGACAAAACAAACCTCAGGTGTGCCCATGAGCAAGTCGAGCATTTTTTCGAAACTTTCAAAACGATGCGGTACGCCAATCAAATGGGGGTGCAAGCCCAAAGACAACACACGCGGCTGCTTCACGCATTCACGTCTGAACAAACTCAAGGTGTTGGACAGTCGTTGAAACATTTCGTTGGAGGCGTGTTTTTCTACCGCGTAAATGATGGAGTCATTGACTTCCAGGTTGTAGGGCAGGGCCATGAGCGGGCCATGCTTGGTCCGCATCCAATGTGGGACATCGTCGACCACCCAGTCAAAGACATATTCGATGCCTAGCTTTTTCAAAATATCGGGCGTGTCGTGCGATTCACGAAGGCCTGGGCTAAGCCAGCCCTTGGGTCGCTTGCCAGTAAAAGCCTCAATCATGTCCAGGCTGGTGGCGATCAGGGCCTCTTCGCCATCGGCATGGTTCAGTGCCTTTTGATGTACGCCGTGACCAATGAATTCCCATCCGGCTTTGTGCATGGCTTCAGCTGCACGGGGATAAGCTTGAATGACGCCTGCATTGAAACTGGTGGAGGCAGGCAAACCGCGGCTGCTGATGGCGTCAATGATGCGGGGCAAACCAGCACGCATGCCGTAGTCAGCCCAGCTGAAGTTGGGTACATCTGGCACAGTTTCTTTGCCGTGCGGCGGAGTGATGATGGTGCGCGGCATGCTGGCTTCAAATTGCCAGTGCTCAACATTGACCACCAGGTGGACCAAGATGGCGCCTTCTTTAGGTGCGACCAGCTGGGGGCCTTCATCAGAAAAGCGATAGGGAATTCGAGGATTAGCCATGTGTGTGTCGAATAAGGTTAAGGATGTCGAGCTTCATGGCGCTGAAGGCTTCGCTGGCGGTATCAGCCACGCTGCGAGGTCGCGCTAAAGGCACAACAAGTTTGGATTGGATGCGGCCAGGCCGTGCCGACATGACGTAAATGGTGTTGGCTAAAAATATGGCTTCATCAATATCATGCGTCACAAAGATGATGGTTGGTTTCAGTTTCTGCCACACAGACAACAAAAGCTCTTGCATGGTTAAGCGAGTTTGAGCGTCTAGTGCGCCAAACGGCTCGTCCATCAACAACACACGAGAACCCAATGTAAGAATGCGCGCAATGCCCACACGCTGGCGCATACCGCCTGAGAGTTGCACGGGCAAGTGATTTTTAAAATCTTGCAAACCCACAATGCTCAGCATTTCGTGAGCGCGTTCTTCGTATTCGGCTTTGGGCAAGCCTTGAACTTTGGGGCCAAAGATGACGTTTTCCCAAACCGTTAACCAAGGAAACAAAGCGGCTTCTTGAAACACCACGCCACGGTCCGGCCCCGGCGCATGCACCGCTTGTTGGTTCACTTGTAAGATACCAGAAGTGGGTGACTCAAAGCCTGCAACCAGATTGAGCAGGGTGGACTTGCCGCAGCCAGAGGGGCCGAGCAATGCCACAAATTCACCGGGCGGCACTTCAAGGTCAATCCGATCGAGTGCCATGACCGGTGGTTGGCCTGGATAGGTTTTACAAAGGTCTTGAACAGAGATATTTGACATAAAAAATTCAGTGACTCTGCAAAATTC